>JAJZEQ010000310.1 GCA_021851345.1 Pseudomonadota bacterium | reverse complement strand
CCTGCACGGCCCAGTGCATCAACCAAGCCGACAGCATGATGCTGAGCAGCAGCCCGATCACGCCTGCGATGACGCCGATCAGCAAACCTTCGGCCAAACCGGGTAATGCACGTTGCCACCAGCGCGCGCCCAGCGCCATCGACACAGCCTGATCGCGTACCCGTTTGAGTGCACGCACCAAGAACAAGCTGACCACGTTGGCCAGCACGATCAATACGACGAACAGTGAAGCCACCCATACCATTTGTGCCTGATGGAGGGTTCTTGCGCTGACGTTCGGTATGAAGCTCGCGAAGGTACCAGCATGGTCGAGGCGCGCAATCCAGCCGGGCTTCCACAGTTCGCGTTGACGCAGTTGTACGGCGACAGCATCAACTTGCTGCTGCGCACGGATCCGGCTGACACCGGGACGCAGACGCGCGAAAATTGTTTGTATCCAACGCGCACCTTCTTGATTCAACGCATTGCCGTGGGAAAGCAGCGCAGCAGTATGTGTTGGAATGAAAATTTGCGGTTGCGCTATCAGACTCGAAAACACGCCGTGCCCGTCCACCACGCCGACCAAGCGGAAGGCGTGGCCACTGAGATGCAACATGCTGCCGACTGCCTGTGGATCGCTGTGCAACTGATGCTGCCAAAACGCACGGCTGACCACCACCAGCCACGCTGGATTGGCTGCCGTATCATCGCTGGGCACGAGCGTGCGACCAAGAAAAGCATGTAGACCCAACGTCTGAAAGAACGCACCGCCGACATCGGCTGCTGGCATGGGCTGCACGCGCCCACGCGAATCGAAATACACGCCCATCACCGAGAAGTTACTCATCCCAGAAAATACGGTTCCGCATGTGTCCTGAAAACTTTTGAAGTCCGGATACGACCAAGGCATTGAGGAAGATTCACCAAACTGATGCGCATTCAGCCGCAGCAACCGCTGCGGCGCATGAATAGGCAACGGGCGAAGCAACAATGACGCTGGCACACTGAAAGCACCGCAGCTCGCGGCAATTGCCAAGGCCAGCAACGCCACCACGCCATAGAAGAATCCGCGCGAGTGATTCAATGCCTGATACGCGCTTTTGATTTCAACCCATAGCACGCTCATCGTCGTGTTCCTCACTGCTATCCAATGAACTCAGTTATCGCTCGGGCTGGACATATCGCGCTCAAATGGGGCTGCCTCCTGTCGCTGGGCGACGTCGAAACGTGGTGTCTCGAACGTACCGCCAAGTGCAGGAGGCGACAATATGAGTTTTCAGTTGAAAACGCGTTTGCATTCGCTGCGCGCCCCTGCACGAAGTCTTGTCCCTGTCATACTCGAGCCACCATCAGCGGCCACAACCGCGCGATCCGGCAGGCCAAGTTCGCACGGCGCTACCTAGCGGAGGCGACGTCCTATCGCTCCAACCATTATTGCCTACGCGCGTCGTCGCACCTCGTACGCGCGATGGCGCCATGTAAGCCTCTTTCCGAACTGGCTTTGAACATTCCGGACAACGTATAAGCACAAGGATCGGGCGCGTGACCGATCAACGAGGGTCGCTAAAATAAACGCGCCAAGTAGCTTGTATTGTGCGATTCGTTTGCCATCTCGCGAATTGCATGCGCACTATAGAATCCCTCAACTAACTTGCCATTTATAATCATGGTAGGCGTACCTGTGACACCTATTCGTTTACCAATTCTGATGTCTTGATCAACTTTTCGAATTGCGGATTTTGTGCCTAAGCATTCTTTGAATTCTTGTACGTTAGGAACATGCGCACTCCGAGCTAGTGCAACGATATCGCTTCGCTTAATGTTAATCAATTTTGCTCTAAACATTTCCTGTTGAAATTTATAATATACATGTTGCGCGCCTGCGCACACCGATGCAACTGCTGCAGGAAGTGCACCCGAGTGAATTTTCACAAGCGGAAAATTGTATCTAACTATGGCGAATCTTGCAGGATACTTCTTTGCCAGGTCGATTAATTGTGGTTCCAATTCCCTGCAGTACGGGCATTGATAATCAGAAAATTCAATAATTTTGATCTGCGCACTTGATGATCCAATTGACACGGGGCGACCAATCAACAGCCTTTTCCAATTAGGGACATATGTAAACTTCGATCGACCATGTTGATCGCTATTGAAACTTCGATAAACAACAGATGCTGTAACGAGGATTGCGCAAATTACAAGCACTGCTGAAATAAAGTTCTGTAGAAATGTCCCGGCATTCCGCATGCTATTCTCCATCTTTTATGGCCGCGCACGTGGGTGGAAAATAATTTGACTGTAGTTATGAGGCGCGCAAATTCAATGCTTGAGATTTGCGCGCCAAAGTGATTATCTGGCTTCTGCTATTCGTTCATCCACAGTTGCAACCATTACCATACGAAAAGCACGTTCCTGAGCACGTACACGATCCGCCACCACCCCCTTTGTACTTGCACACTGAAACCTGTGGACTCACACTCACATTCTGTGCTGGGCTTGCCCATGCTGTGACAATCAAGCCGGAAGCAAGTATTATCCCAGATAGCAAATTGATAATTTTACGATTCACTAGTGTTCTCCTTTATCGTAACTTGGTTTGCCCCTGTACTGCCGGCTTTACTCGCCCGTGTTAAAAAATGCAACATAATATAATGTAATTTATTTGCAATAAAATTGTATATATGGCAGTTTGCGAATCCCTATCGCGCCACTGCTGACGAAGTGACGTGACTCGCTCGGAGGATGCCGCATGATTTCTCGCCCGCTGGGATTGTTCGACCAGGAGATTCGGTAGCGCATGCTGCAAGCGCTGGGTGAGCTTACGACGGCAAGTTCAAATCGAGTTCTTTAAACTGCTCCCATACGACTGACTCATCAACACAGAACAGCAGATCACCAGCCATTGAGCCGAGCGGCCAGCGCCAGCGCGCCGCTCACCGATTGCCAGCGCGCTGGCCAGCTATCACCAGTATGGCGGTCAGCCTTTTCAAGAATCTGTATCCGATACGGTCAACTCCTCGTAGGCTTCCGCCTACACCCCGATTAGAACCTCGTTGTCCCTCTGATCGTTGCATTCCTGCGCCAATCCTTGCGTCATCGCGTGCTGCCGGAACGATCATAGCTGAGCGCATGGAGCCCATTGCCGATTACGTAGCAAACGGCACTGTCACCTAGAGTCTAAGCGTCGGTATTAGATCTCCTTGTGTGCCGAGGCCACTGGGGTTGAGCGCGCCAGATGATTCCTCACGTCGTGCGGCATGGCGCGATCACCTCGAGGATGACGCCCCTCGTGCAGCGGGCCACTGCACGAGGGGCGTAATGGCCAGACCACTCTCTGTATCCCGGAAGGGAGTGGGTTACCAGCCGGTCATCGCCGGCGAGGTGCTCAATGTCATCGGTTCCTGCACGCATCGGGGCCAATGATCACCTTCAGGCCTGAGCGCCAGGACGAGCTTGTCGTCGCATGGAGTCACCTTTCAGCTCGATCGCATGCTTGTTATGCATGACGCGGTCCAGAATGGCGTCTGCAATGGTCGGCTCGCCAAGGTAGTCATGCCACGCTTTGGTCGGGAGCTGAGAGGTGATCAGTACCGACCCTTCAGGCACGCGGTCATCAATCACCTCCAGCAGATCCTGCCGACCCCGCTCGGTGATCGGATTGACACCCCAATCATCCAGGATCAAGAGGCGTGCCTTGGCGAGTTTGGTCCGCAACTTGGGGAGGCTGCCGTCTGCGTGCGCGATCTCCATGTCCTCCAGCAGGCGCGGGAGGCGGTGGTAGTCCACGGTAAAGCTTTTGCGCGCGGCTTCGCGTCCGAGCGCGCACGCAAGCCACGTCTTGCCCGTCCCAGTGGATCCCGTGATCACTACATTCTGGCCACGCTGGATCCACTGACACGTCAAAAGATCCATCACCTGCCGCTTGTCGATGCCACGCTTGGCGGTGAAGTCGATGTCCTCGGGACAAGCACTGGGCGCCTTCAGCTTGGCCGCCTTGAGGAGCCGGGTCACGCGCCGATTCTCGCGCTGGGCGAGTTCGGCATCGACCAGCAATCCGAGGCGATCGTCGAAGCCCATCGATTGCACGTTTGGGTTGTTGAGCTGATCCTCATAGGCTTGCGCCATGCCTGGCATGCGCAAGGTGAGCAGCGCTTGGCGGGTCTGGTTAGTCAGCATGGCCGTGCTCCTCGGGACCGTAGTAGGACGGGCCGCGAACGTTTCCGTGCAACGGCAAGCGTCGCTGTACGGAGCGCTCACCGTGGGGGCTTTCCAAGCGGTGCTGCAGGATGGACCGGATGCTTTTGACGGTCGGTGACTGGATGGCCAGGGCCCTGCTGCAAGCCAACACAAAGCGCGCTTGGCCGTGCGTCCGTGAGAGCTTCTGCAACGCGCCGCAAGCGTTGAGCGCCCCCGCTGGGTGGCGCGCATCGCCGAGAAGCTTTTCAACTACGGCAAGCACGTCGGCACCGAGCTGTTGTGCCCACTGTCGATACCGCTCGGGCGTATGGTCGGCCCAGGCCTGATGGTGTTCGGGCATGTGCGCTCGGTCGGTGCTCTTTTCACCAATGGCATCAGACCGCTCGTGCGAGGCGACGCGTGACCGACCGCTCAGGATTTCCACCGTGGTTGGCGTGCAGCGTGCATACACCTCCTGCTGCACCAAACGGTAAGGCACAGAGTAGAAGTGGTTCTTGACCGCGACGTGGTAGTCGGGCGGTACACGCAGTGGGCCGATCCATTCGCCATATTCGTAGCGAACAGGCAAGGGGTTGAGCGCAGGCTTGTCGATCGTATCGAACCGCTCGCGTCGACTCTGCTTATAGCGGCGCATGACCCGGTTGTTACTCAGCAGTCAGAAATATAGGCAACACTTG
>JAJZEQ010000244.1 GCA_021851345.1 Pseudomonadota bacterium | reverse complement strand
GCTGACGATGCGAAACACCTCGCTTACCAGCAAGGGAGCCAGGCCCATCGAAGGTTCGTCCAGCAGCAACACATCGGGGTTGAGCATCAGCGCGCGCCCCATCGCCAGCATCTGCTGCTCGCCGCCGGACAGGGTGCCAGCCAGCTGGGATTTGCGTTCCCTGAGGCGGGGAAACAGTTCAAACACGCGCTCCAGATCACCCTGCACGTCACCCCGCTCGCGCCCGTAAGTCAGGCGCGGAAAAGCGCCCAGCAGCAGGTTGTCGGTCACGGGCAGCGTGGCGAACACACGCCGCCCCTCGGGCGAGTGTGCCAGACCCGCGCGTGCGATTTTGCTCGAGGTCATGCCGGTGATGTTTTTTCCGTTAAGACTGATGCTTCCGCTCACCGGCTTGATCATGCCCGAAATCGCGCGCATGGTCGTGGTCTTGCCCGCGCCGTTGGAGCCGATCAGGGTGACGACTTTGCCCTTGGGTACCGCAACCGAAATGCCGTGCAGCACTTCCACTTTGCCGTATGCGGCGTGTAAATTTTCTATCTGTAACATTAAATAGCTCCTCTTATCCCTAAAAATTCAGAGTTCGCCCAAATGCCCCACAAGGGGACGCCGATCCACTACGGGCAAAAGTAGCCCGTGCGGAATCGTCAGCAAGGCGCGGGGAAAATTTTGCAGCGCCGCATATGATTTATATGCAAGCAAGAAATTTTTCGCGCAACGCAGCAGTTGGGATGAAATCTGGATTTTTAGCTCCTCAAGCCGCCTTGGCGACGCTGCCGCCAAGATAAGCTTCTATCACTTTTTCATCGGACTGAATCATGGCTGGCGTGCCTTCCGCGATCTTCTGCCCGAAATCCAGCACCGTGACGGTGTCGCATATGCTCATCACCACATCCATGTGATGTTCGATGAGTATCACGGTGATGCCATGGCCGCGTATCTTGTTGATCATCACGATCAACTCCTTGATGTCCGGCGCGGTCAGGCCTGCAGCGGGTTCATCCAGCAACAGCAGGTTGGGATTCAGCGCCAGCGCGCGGGCGATTTCCAGCAGCCGCTGCTTGCCGTACGGGAGGTTGCGCGCCTCTTCATTGGCCAGGTCGGCAAGGCCGACAAATTTCAGCAAACTGGCGGCGCGCATTCTTGCCGCAAGCTTCTCCCTGCGGCAGCGGGGAGTATGAAACACGACACCGAACAGGCTGTGGCGATAAGTGTGGTGCAAACCGACCAGCACGTTTTCGACCGCGGTCATTTCGCCGAACAATTGCACGTTCTGGAAAGTGCGCGCGATGCCTTCGCCGGCGATGGATGAGGGTGTTGCCCCGGTGATGAACTTGCCGTTGAATTCGATCTCGCCCGAGGTCGGTTTATAGATGCCGGTGAGCACGTTCATCATGGTGCTCTTGCCCGAACCGTTGGGACCGATCAGACCATGTATGGATCCTTTTTTGACCTCAAGGTTGACCTGGTTGAGCGCCTTCAATCCGCCGAATTGCATCACGATGTTGCGCGCTTCCAGCAGGTAACCCCTGGCGGTGACGGGATGGTCGGGTACCGACCATATGTGCTGCTTGTCGCCCTGTTCGAGTGCCAGCTCATGGCGATGTATCCACTGCGGGCGAACTTTCAATAGGATCCCGCGCAGGAAACCCATGATGCCATTCGGCAGGTAATACACCACGAACAGGATCATGACGCCGAATATGGTCAGGCGCTGATCGGTGATGCTGTGCATCACATAACCCGATACTGCCAATGCGATGATAACCAGCATGGGCAATGCCAGCTGTTTCAGCGTGCGCTGGCCGACCGCAACCGCATACACCGAATACAACACTGCAAATATGGCGATGCCGGTCGAAATTTTGCGGAACAGATCGATATCGGAAAGCACATTGGGCAGCATCACGACAATGATCGCCCCGAGGATAGGGCCGACCCGGGTTTTGCGCCCGCCCATGATGACAGCCAGCAGGAACAGTATGGTCAATTCGAAGCTGTAGGTATTGGGCGAGATATATTCCTCGGAATAGGTAAACAGGCCGCCCGCCAGACCCGCGATGCCGGCACTCAGTACAAAGGCGTAGACCTTGTAACCATACACGTTAACCCCCATGCAGTCGGATGCAACCGGGCTGTCGTGCAGGGCTTCGAAGGCGCGACCGAGGTGGGATTTGAGTATGCGTTGCACGACAAAGAGTGTCAGCACCAATGCCGCCAATACGATGTAGTAATAGTCGCCACCGGTGATCTGGTGACCGAAAAATATCGGTTTGCGTATCGAAAGTCCGAGCGGCCCGTTGGTCAGGAAGGTCATCTCGTTGATCAGAATCTGAATGATGGTGCCGAATGCCAGTGTCACCATCGCAAGATAGGGCCCGCTCACCCGCAAAGCCGGCAACGCAAGAATGGCGCCAAAAATAGCGGTGACAACGATGCTCGCCGGAATTGCCAGCAGGAACGGAACACCCAGCTGGAAGTTGAGCACACCGACGGTATAGGAGCCGATGCCGAAAAGCGCGGCATGGCCGAGCGAGACTTCCCCCACATAACCCACCACGATATCTAGGCCGAGCAGCAATATCGAGTATATGCCTATCATCACCATCAGATGGACATAATACGGATTGGACCAGATCGAGGGCAGCGACGCAGCAACGGCGATGGCCAGGACGATGGCAATTTTATTGGTCGCGCTCATGCTATACCTTTTTAATGACAGATTTGCCGAACATGCCGGCCGGCTTGATCGACAACACCAGCAGCAACAGCAGCAGCCCCGGCACGTCCTTGTATCCGGTGGAAATGTAATAGCCGGTGGTGGTCTCCGCGATCCCCAGGATCAGGCCGCCGACTATCACACCCATGCCGCTGTTGAGGCCGCCGATGATGGCGACAGAAAAGGCCTTAAGGCCCAGCACCACGCCCATCGTGGCGCCGGTAAGCGTCAGCGGCGCGATCAGCACGCCCGCAAAAGCTGCGGTCATGGAACTGAGCGCGTAAGAAAATGTGATCACCGTGCCGGTATTTATGCCCATCAAGCCGGCGGCATCGCGGTCATTGGAGGTTGCCACCACGGCTTTGCCGTAGATGGATTTCCGGTTGAATATTTCCACCGCCAGCATGATTGCAACCGCACCCACCACGATCATGATTTCCATCGGCAGGATTCTTATGCCGAAGAACTGCAATGGCTCCATCGGCAACGGCGAAGGAAACGTAAGGTCGTCGTGTCCCCAGATATTTTCGGCGACGTTCTTGAATATGATGGCCAGGGAAATGGTGGTCATGATCCAGCCGAATTCGGATTTTGTCTTTAACGTGGGTCGCACACCCACGCGCTCCACAAACATGCCCTGCAGTGCGCCAAATACAAGAACCAGCGGAAGCCTCAACCAGTAGCTCATATAGCCCACCAGCGTAAGGCCCACCAGTGAACCCAGCATCAGGGCTTCACCCTGTCCGAAGTTCAGTGTGCTCGATGTCGCAAAGGTAAGTTGATAGCCGAATGCTATCAGCGCGTAAATCATGCCGAGTGCAATGCCGCTGACAACGAGTTGTACAAAAGTCTGCATGAGTAGGACTCCATTCATTTGCTAATTGGGCCGGATTCCCCGGCCCAATAGCGAATTACAAAATTAGCGCAACAGCGAACACTTATTTTCTCTTTTCGTCGGCCTTGTTGGCATATACCACTATGCCATCCTTGACTTCGCCCATCACCACCATATTCCGGGTGATCGCCTCGTGATTGTCATGAGTATAGGGATGGTCATAAGTGGTCACCACACCGCTGATCTTTGTTTTCAGGTTTTCCAGCGCTTCGCGAACCTTCACGCCGTCGGTGGTCCCTGCCTGCTGGATAGCAGCTGCGAGGAGATACAGGGAATCATAACCCTGAGCTGCCGAAACCGGCGAGGGGATGCGGCCGTTGGCCGGTTTGTAGGTTTCCAGATAGGCTGCTATGAATTGCTGGCGCTTGGGCGTGTTCGGCACCTGAATGAAGGTTTGAGGCATCTGCGCGCCATTGCCGTTCTTGCCAGCATTGTCGATGAAGTTGCCCATGGACAGCGTCCAGCTTCCTATCATCGGAACTCTCCAACCCAGCTTCTCCATGCCGTTGGCGATCTGTGCCAATTCGGGCCCGATGCCATAGGTCAGGATAACCTGGGCACCGGCTTCCTTGGACTTGAGCAGCTGCGCAGTCATGTCCACATCCTTGATGTTGAATTTTTCCACCGCAACCGGGGTGATGTGCTTAGCCGCAAGAGCCTTTTCGAGATCAGCACGTCCTAGCTGGCCGTAATTGGTGGAATCGGCCAGGATCGCAACCTTCTTGAATTTGCGGACGTCGATAGCCTCCTCGACTATCATTGCGGACTGAATGGTATCGTTCGCAGAAGTGCGGAATACATAGTTGTCGGCATATTCCGGCGGCAGGAACTGCTTGGTAATCAGCGATCCGGTAGCCACGTTGTTAATGACCGGGAGCTTGGCTTCCTGATAAAAACGCTGCGAAGCCAGGGAAACGCCGGTATTGATGTAACCCACCGTGGCGACCACGCCTTCCCTGTTGATCAACTCCTGGGCCACTTGCACACCGCGCTGATTGTCGGCCTGGTCGTCACGCTCGACAAGCTGTATCTGGCGGCCAAGCACACCGCCCTTGGCGTTGATTTCGGATGCGGCAAGCTTGACGCCGTCGCGCATCGAAACGCCCATCGGGCTGGAACCGCCGGTGAACGGGCCGGACACCCCGATCTTGATCGTGTCGGCCGCAAAAGCTGAAACAGACGAGGCGAAGGCTAGCGCAGTGATGATAGATTTAATTTTAATGTTCATAATTCTCTCCTCTAGTT
>JAJZEQ010000022.1 GCA_021851345.1 Pseudomonadota bacterium | reverse complement strand
CGGGGGCATATCGCATAATGAAGATTTGAAATCCACCCCCTGTTTCCGCCGCGATCGGCCGCGCCCCATATGACGAACAAGGCAGGCCCAGATGGGATTGTGCCTCCCCGAGGTGGGGCTGGGCTGGGCTGTAACGGATATGGCCCCGCACCAGATGCTGGAGGGCGCCGGGCGAGAATGACCACTTATTCGCAACAAAATTTTCGATGTGGCGTAAAAATCCACGATCAGATTTAACATGAAATGAAAAATCAGCATGTAAATAAGCATGATTTTACGAAAATTTAAATTTCATGAAAGATAAGATTCTGTTGAATGCGCTGTGTATTCCGGCTCTCAACGGTGTTGCATCCCTTTATACCCTCACGCCGACAAAATATCGTTTTGATATTTTTATGGTTTCAAATCTGATGAATTATAATGGGTTTTTTATATCATTCCGGAATAAAATATCCCTGCCAGCAACAAAACAGACTATCGAATTCAGTTGCTTATGGGCTGTATCGCCCCATGCATGCCGGGCAAGCCAAGCCGATAACGTATCTTACGCAAACTTATTATATATGTTGTTGACTTGTGCGGTGCACCAAAGGAAGTATTGCCCAGGATAGCCGTTAAGTGCGGCAGACGGAACAAGGCACATTGCGTGCCTGGATCGTGGCGTTACGATTGACAATTATGGTAACGATTTTATGGCGATGCAGAGCAAATGGGATCGCAATGATGGATTATGCAACGACATTCAGTGATTATGCGAGCCGTGATTATGCGAGGTTTGATACCGCCGCGCAGCGCCAGGAGCTGGAGCGCGATCACATGTTTCCGTCGGCCGTCAGCCTGCGCACGATCGTCAATGTCTCGGTTTTTATACAGATTCTTGCACTATGGAGTATTTTCAGCGCGAGCCTGGACCTTGTGGCCACCCGGGATGCATGGTTGCGGTGTGCGCTTGCGGGGCTGGTTCTGGCCGCCATGTTCGGGCTGTACTGGCGCAAGGCGGGATTGTTCACGCCGCGCTGGATGGCAGAACCAGCACGACGCCTCGCCCCGCCCGGCGTTCTTTTGAACAGTTTCTGCGCCGCGGTGTTTTTAAGCTTTCTGTTCGCCTGCCTGGAGAATGTGCGCCCGGATGATGCGCTGTGTGGCGCGCTGACCGCCGGTATTGCCGTGCTGTTGCTCGCCGCCGGGGGTGGCATCGTCACACGCAGCTTTCTGCGCCACGCCATGCGGCGCCGGCGCCTCGCCTGCGATATCGTGCTCGCGGGAGAACCCGTGGCGATGGGCCGCTTCATCCGGCAGATGCGCGAGCATCATCCAGCCGTGCGAATCCGCGCCGCCTTCGTGCTCGCCCCCACGGCGATGCCAGGTGAGGTCGAGGGTGTGATGGTGCCGGGCGGGATATCAGATCTGTTGAGCTATCATGCGAAGTTTCCAAAGCCGCATGTTGTTGTCATCACGCCCGCTGACGCGGTCATGACGACGGAACATCTTGATGCCTTGCGGATGCAGCCCTTGCATGTTCTCGCGCTAGCGGAGCCGCTGTTGGCTGGGGATTTCGCGACGCGCATATGCGCTCATGGTGTGCCGGGCGTTAAGCTGAAACCGTTGCTGGAGCCGCCATTGCGGCCGTTGGACCATCTTTTGAAATCGACGTTCGATCGTCTGGCCGGGCTGATGGCCCTGATATTATTCGCGCCGGTCATGCTAGGCTGTGCCGTCATGATCATGCTGACCAGCCCTGGACCTGTGCTCTACCGGCAGAAGCGCATCGGGTATCGCAATAACATGTTCGACGTCTATAAATTTCGCTCGATGCATTTTTTGCATAGTGACAAGGTGACACTGACCCGGCGCAATGATGACCGTATTTTTGCCTTCGGGGCGCTCATGCGCCGCTTGAGCCTCGACGAATTGCCGCAATTATTCAATGTCGTGCGTGGTGAAATGTCTCTGGTGGGGCCGCGCCCGCACATGCGCGAAGCGAAAGCCGGTGATGATTTATATTATGATGTGGTTCCGGAATATGCCTCGCGGCATCGCGTCAAGCCGGGCATTACCGGCTGGGCGCAGGTAAATGGCTGGCGTGGTCCCACCGAGACGTCTGAAGCCATCCATGCGCGCGTGGCGCACGACCTTTACTACATCGAACACTGGTCTTTCTGGTTCGATGTAAAAATTCTGTTCCGCACTATCGCGGGCGGATTCTCTGGGAGCAACGCATTTTAGCATGGAAATTACAGCACACCAGGCAAAACGGCGCGTAAAGCAAACGAAAGGCTTCACCGCCATGGCGCTGGTCTGCGCTTTGGCCGGCTGTGCGGCAAACAACGGAACGCCGGTCACGGTAAGGACTGTGCCGCTGCCGAGTTCGGTTGTTTCCGTGGAGACCCAACATCTGACACCAGATGAAATTTCCCAGGTTGTGGGTACTACTGAGAATGGGGCATATGTGCTTGGCCCGAACGACGTGATCTCGGTGAACGTATACTCGCACCCTGACCTCAGCGTGCCCAACCCATTACAATACGGCAACCATGCCGGCGCGCTCATCACCAGTGATGGCTCTGTGCAGCTGCCCCTGATCGGCAATGTGAATGTTGGTGGTCTGACCTTGCAGCAGGCGCAACAGAGACTTCAACTGGCCTATGGTACCTACGTGGTCCAGCCGCGCATCGCCATCGAGTTGCAACAGGCGGAAAGCCTACGTTACTATCTTCTGGGTGCGTTCACCACGCCCGGCGTGGTTTATCCCAGCCATCCGCTGGATCTTCTGGATGCATTGGCACTGGGCGGCAGTGTGAACATCTCCGGTGCCGATCTTTATCAGGCCTATGTCGCGCAGAATTCCGTGAAATTGCCGATCGACCTGCATGCCTTGCTGATCGATGGGGATATGAGCCAGAATGTGACGCTGGCTCCCGGTGACGCGATTGTCATACCCACCTCCGCCAATGAGAATGCCTTCGTGTTTGGCTCCGTAGCCAAGCCTGGCGCCGTGCCGTTCCAGTCGGGCGGGCTTACGCTGTTACAGGCTTTGAGCGATGCCGGCCTCGATCTTGGTTCCATGACAAACGGCGAGCTCTCGCAGGTTCGCATCATTCGGAGCCAAGGCGCCAGCGCGCAATATTTCGTAGTAAATGCCTCGATGATCGAAAATGGGAAGGCGGCACCCTTCGCGCTCTATCCGGGCGATATCGTCTATGTTCCGGCCAACGCTATTGGCACATGGAACCAGGCTATTTCCGCATTGCTGCCCTCGCTGCAGGCCGTCTCAGGCATTCTGAATCCATTCGTCGATATCAAATATCTGCGGCAGTAACTAGATGATTGGTGCATCATGACCCTCGCGATCACAGAGTTCGATACAAAGATGCATGACTCATTCGAGGCGGGTGAGATCGGCGCGGCGATTCTGCGGCGCTGGCGCTTCATTGCCGGCGCGGCAGCACTCGGTCTGGTGCTCGGGTTATACGTGGTCATGACGGCGACGCCAAAATTCACAGTTAATGGCGCGATGTATCTCGGCGACCCTGCTGCCACAGGCGGCAATGGCGATCAGGGAAACTTCCTCACCGCGTATCAGAATACGGGTACGGTGAATACGCTTGTCAGCCTGCTGCAATCGCGCGCCCTGGTTGAAAAGGCGATATTGCAGACCGGGCTGAACGCCAGCATTACACCTGTGGGTGCCGCCAAAATGCCGTATTGGCGGTGGAAATATGTCTATGGCCGTGCGATCGATGCCTTCGCGCCCAGGAGCGGCACTCTTGTGGCACAGGATGCCGTGATTTCGGATCCCGGCAGCAGCGGATTCGGCGCAATTTTGAAATTTGGCGACAATGGACATTACATAGCAACAACTAAACCGACGATGCTGCGTAAAGCAAAAACCCTGTTCACCGGGGTTCTGGGGGAGCCGGTCTCGCAAGCTGGGGTGAGCTTCGTGCTGAAGTCGGCCGATGGTGCGGTGCTGCCGGCAGCCGGCAGCCGCTACATGCTCTCCGTGGCCCCCGCCAAGGCGGTGGCGGACCAGGTGCTGGGCGGCGCCTACACGGCGACCGCCGGGGCGGGCGCATCCGACCCCACGCAGGTCGCTGATTTACAGCTGTTATGGCAGAACCCGTATCAGGGGGCGGCGTTCGTAAACCAGTTGATGCGGGATTTCATTGATATGCAATTATCATGGAACACCCAGTCGGCCTCGAATACTGAAGCATTCGTGACCAGCGAACTGGCCAAGGTAGAGGCACAGATGCAGCATGCCGACAAGGCGCTGGCGGACTATCAGGCTAGAACGGGAATCCTCGAAGTCTCCGGAACGGCCCAGGCGCTGATCGATCAATTGTCGCAGTATAAGATGCAGCAGACTACACTGGAGCTGAAACAGCAAGCCTTGACGCAGGTGCTCGACTCACTGCGTAATAACAACGGATCTGACCCGTATCTGATAAGCCAGATCGATGATCCCGTGCTGACCAATCTCGCAAGTGAACTGGCGACAGCGCAAACGCAGCTGAGCTCGCAGAGAGTGACGCTGACCGGAGCGGCACCGGAGGTGGAGACCGCGGCAGCGTCTGTGGCAAGCCTGCGGCAATCGGTTCGCGCGCTGTTGTTGAACGATCAGAAGATCGCGACCAGAAATCTGCAGAACATCAACAACGTGATTACCACGGCGGAAGCGACGCAGCAGAAGATGCCGGCGGAATCTCTAGAGGTCAACGCATTGACGCGGGCGAGCGACGTATCGGGGCGGCTCTACGTGATGTTGATGCAGAAGGAAGAAGAAGCGGAAGTCTCCAAAGCTGCAACCATCGTCGACAGCCGCATCGTAAGCCCTGCGGAAGTGCCGCTCGCGGCGACGACACCA
>JAJZEQ010000312.1 GCA_021851345.1 Pseudomonadota bacterium | reverse complement strand
ATGTGTCCTTGCCGACGGAATCATAGACCACGGCCAGTTTCTCCCCGCCGGTGATCTCCAGCAGCCGTGCCTGAAAATCCTCGCGGGTATAAATTATCGGATGGTGGCAGCCGTTGGCCCTGGCCAATGCCGCCTTTTCATCGCTGGATACCGTGCCGATCACAGTCGCACCCAAGGCTGAGGCCCACTGGCAGACGATCAGGCCGACCCCGCCGGCGGCGGCGTGTATCAATATCGTATCGCCCGGCCCGACCTTGTAGATGTCGCGGATCAGATAGCGCGCGGTCATGCCCTGCAGCATCATTGCGGCCGCCGTGCGGTCGTCGATAAAATCCGGCAGCTTGACCACGCGATCAGCCGCGATCAGCCTTGCTTCGGCATAGGCGCCGATAGCCGACGCGTAAGCGACCCTGTCCCCTGGTTTCAGATAGCTGACACCGCCGCCGACCGATTCGACGATACCCGCGGCCTCCATACCTGGCACAAAAGGCAGCGGTAGCGGATAGAGCCCGGTGCGGTGATAGACGTCGATGTAGTTCAGCCCCACGGCCGTTTGCTTCAGCCTGACCTGGCCGGCACCGGGCGCGCCGACTTCGACCTTTTCCCATTGCAGAACCTCGGGGCCGCCGGCCTGATGAATTTGAATAGCGTGGGTCATTTGAAAATCCTTTTCAGGGAAACAAGATGTATTTTTATCATAACATCGTATCGCTGTCTTCGACTCGTTTTCAAACTATCCGGCAAGCCTGTGTGCTGCGGAGATCGATCTGAAATTATTTCACCGGGCCGGCAAAAAAATATTGCCGAGTATCCAAAAGTTGACCGTGCCCTTAATTTCGGCAACCTTTACCGTCCGTGCGGATGCGGCGGAAATTTGATGCTGAATGTTGTACCGATACCGTTGTTTCCGCCTGCAATCCCGACAACAGCCTCGTGCCGCTGTGCGATCTGCTCAACAATGGCAAGCCCCAGGCCGCTGCCCTGAACCCCGTTGCCTGCGATGCGGTAAAACCGTTCGAATATCTGTTGCCGTTCTTCCACCGGAATGCCCGGCCCGGTGTCAGTCACGCCGAGAACCAAACCGTTGCTGTCGTTTTTCAGCGTCACATCAACTTTCCCACCCTCCGGGGTATAGCGTATCGCGTTGTCCACCAGATTGCCGACCAGTATCCTCAGGGCTTCTTCATCTCCAGTCACGAATTCGGACAAGCTGGAATCTATCCCCAGGTCGATTTTTTTTAAATCAGCCAGTGGAGCGAATTCTCCAGCCACCTGGCGGGCCAGCGCCGCAAGATCAAGTTGTACCAGCGGACGTTGCGCTCCGGGTTCCTGGCGTGCCAGCGTAAGCAATTGGGCCACCAGATGCGACGCGCGGGCAATGCCCAGGCGCAAGTTCCCGGCGGCTTCATTTCTGTCCTGGCCGTCCCGGGCCTGCTCTAGCAGTTGCGCCTGCAGGGAAAGTGCCGTCAGCGGTGTGCGCAGCTCATGTGCCGCATCCGCCACGAAACGCCGTTGCGAGGAGATGGATTCATCCAGGCGGCCCAGCAAGCGGTTAAGCGCCAGCAGCAGCGGACGGATTTCTTCGGGGACAGTCCGGCTGTCCAGCGGGGCCAATGCGGACGCATCGCGCTGCTCAACTTCAGCGGTCACGCGCGCCAAGGGAGCCAGGCTTTTTCTGACTGCGATCCACGCCAGAAAAGCCAGCACCGGAACCAGCACTCCCAGCGGAGCGAGCATGCGCAAGGCAATTCCCGCGGCGATTTCCCAGCGGTCCCCGTTGGTCTGTGCTGCCTGTATGACACGGTCGCCAGAAATCAGGGTATAGGCACGCCAATCGCCATCGGAGCCGGTGATAAAGGAAAATCCCTGCGCGGATGCCGGCAGTTTGGCGGAAGGCAGCGATGAATAAAGCAGCGCGCCGCCCTTGTCCCATATCTGGACGACAAAATCATTGTCGTCGCGGCTTGTGCCACCGATATTTTCGAGCCGGTCCGGCGTAAAGCTGGATGAATATTGCATCGAATAGGCGATCTGGCGCAACTCGTAATCGAGCATTTCGCTTACTTCTTCCTGGGTCTTGAAATATGTGGCAACCCCCGTACCCAGACCGGCCAATACGAAACCCGTCAGCAACCAGATCAGCAGATTTTTACGGATCGACATCATTCAGCATCGACACCCGGTAACCCGCGCCGCGTATGTTGAGAATGGCATGGCTGCCCAGCTTGTTGCGCAAATTGTGGATGTGAACCTCCACCGCATTGCTGCCCACTTCCTCGTCCCATCCGTATAACGCTTCTTCGAGTTCGGCGCGAGACCGGACGGCGCCGGGCACGGCCATTAAAGCGTGCAGCAGGGCGAATTCCTTGGCTGAAATCACGACCTCTTGCCCGCGCAGAGTGACCTGATGCGCGATGGGATCCAAGGTCAGCGCACCATAAATCATTGCCGGATTACCCCTGCCGCTGCGCCTGCGTATGATTGCATTCACACGCGCATTCAGTTCATTAAAGTCGAAAGGCTTGACCAGATAATCATCGGCGCCGCTGTTCAATCCTGCAACCTTGTCATCCACCGCGTCGCGCGCGGTAACGATCAGCACGGGCAGATCATTTCCCCGCGCGCGCATCTCGCCGAGCAATTCCAGCCCACCCTTGCGGGGCAGGCCCAGGTCGAGGATCATCATGTCATAGACCCCGTTACCCAGTGCCAGCCCGGCGGCTTCACCGTCCTGCACCCAGTCAACGGCAAAGCCCGTGTTTCTGAGTCCGCGCTGTATGCTCTCCCCGATCATCGGATCGTCTTCCACCACCAAAAGCCGCATGATGCTTTTTCTCCTCAGTCAGGATGCGCCCCTTCCGGTTTGTTTTCCAGTACCTTGCCGGTCAGCGCATCCACGCCCACTTCCTGGGTTTTGCCTGGCTTATCACCTTTGATGTCGAATGAATAACGCAAACCGCTGCCACCGTTTTCTTTTTCCAGTTCCTCATCGGCAATTTTTCCTGGGTGTGCCTTGAGGGCAATGGCGCGGGCCTGCTTGATGGTAACCTTGGCATCCTTGGCAAGCTCTTCACCAGTATAGGCTTGGGCTGAGAGTATAAATGCAGATAAGCAGACTGCAGATGTTGCAACAATTAATTTTTTCATTTCAATCTCCTTTGGATACACATGGCGAATGTTCACCATGTGAAGCAGGATACGATAGCGACACTTAACGCTGGCTTAACTGAGCGGCTTATTTCGATTCCATCTCTGCGTCAGGTCGAACAATACCGGCATAGCAATCAGCACCAGCGGAAATTGCACCACCAATCCGGCGATGATGGCTACCGCAAGCGGTTGCTGCATGGCCGATCCCTGGCCGATCGCCAGCGCCAGCGGCAGCAGCGTGAGTATGGCTGCCAGCGTGGTCATCGCAATGGGGCGCATGCGATTCTTGCCGGCCATAACCAGGGCCTCGCGGTGTGGCATGGTTTCCACCAGGGCCTGATATTCCGAGAAATAAAAAATCGCCACTTCCGTCACGATCCCGACGATCATCGTCATGCCCATCATGGCTGAAATGTTGAGCTCGATGTCCGTGGCCCACAACGCGACAAACACGGCCGACAGGGACATGACAGGGATCGCCATTACCGAAAACGCCATGCGGAAACGCTCATAGAGAAACAGCAGCAGCAGGAAAACCAGGGCTACAGACGCAGCCAGCACAGCCAGCAAGCCGTGAAATGCAATTTGCTGCTGCTGATAAAGACCGCCGAGGTCGTAGTACATCCCCTGCGGCAGCATGCCCGGCGCATCCATCGCCTGTTTTACATCACGCATGACCGATCCCATGTCTCGGCCGCTGATGCGGCCAGTGACGGCCACCATGCGCTTCAGGTTATCCCGGTTGATCTGCGGCTGACCGGAGATGGTCAAGATGTCCGCAACCCGTTTCAACGGGAAAAGGTGCCCGTCCGGTGCGCGAATCAGCAGCTCGCCGAGCTTGTTGTCCGTGTCGCGCAAATCGGCCGGGGTCCAGACGCGCACACCGACCATTTTCGGACCTTTCTGTATCTCGGTCGTCACATTGCCACCCAGCAGACTGCCCAGCATGCGCGTCACACTATCCGGGTCTACACCCTCAAGCGCGGCCCGGATACGGTCCACATGTATCTCCAGGGCATCTCCGGCGGGATTGATGCCGTCGCGCACATCGACCACCCCGGGAATATGGCCTATGGCCGCAGCGGCTTTTCTGGCCAGCGTCGACAGCTTTTCCTGGTCGTCCGAGTATATCTTCACCTCAATGGGCTGCGGCACGGCAGTCAGGTCGCCTATCATGTCCTCCATCAGCTGCGCGAACTCGACGCTGAGTCCCGGCACCTCGCTTTCCACGCGGGTCCTGATCTGGTTCATGACCTCGTCGATGGGGGCGCGCGGCAAAGATTTCAGGCGCACGAAAAAATCCCCTTCATTCGCCTCGGTAAGTCCGCCGCCCAATTGAGCGCCGGTGCGCCGCGAATAGGTGTCCACATTGGGATTGGATTTGATGATTCCTTCCACCTGCCGCAACAACCGGTCTGTTTCGGTCAGCGAAGTACCGGGCTGGCTGCGGTAGTCGAATGTAAACCCGCCCTCATCCATCGATGGCATGAAACCTGTTCCCACCGCCTGATAAGCCAGCAGGCCGGCCAGCAGCAGCGGCAATATGCCGGCCAGCAGCCAGACCGGGCGGGCCAGGAGTTTGGCCATCAGGGCCGCATAAGCGGCATGTATGCGCATGGTCAAGCGCCCTTCCCGCTCGGACTCGGCATCCTTTTCCGAGAGCCAGTGATCGGCCAGGATGGGCACCGCCAGCCAGGTTACGATAAATGAAATAAACAGGCTGGCAGCCATGGTCAGCG
>JAJZEQ010000324.1 GCA_021851345.1 Pseudomonadota bacterium | reverse complement strand
AGTTGTTCGGGTCCATCGGGTGCGAAAACATGCGGCGGAATTCCATCGCGGCGACGCGCTGCTCGATGTCCCGGATATCGGCGGCGGTGCTGTTCAGGCTGTCGTCGTCATTTTCCGCCCTGGCCATCTCGAACAGCTCGGCGGCATCGGAAAGGTTTTGCTGGATCTGCTTGAGGCCGAGCACCACGCCTTCCAGCATCTTGCGTTCGCGTCCCAGCTCCTGAGCGCGCTTGGCGTCCTGCCAGATGGCCGGGTTTTCGGCGAGCTCGCTGACTTCGACTAAGCGTTCCTGCTTGGCATCGTAGTCAAAGATACCTCCGTAATTCTGCGCTGCGCGATGCCAGGTCCTGCAGCTGGTTGGAGAGGGCGTTGAGTTGTTCGGCTTCCATGATTTTTTAGTACGTGCTGAAAAGGGCGCGATTATACCCGCTACTCCGGCATTACGGCGTAGTGGCCGTAGCTTGGGTGGAGCATTGCACAAACCGACCTCATCGCCAGAAAGATACTGCACACCCTGCCCGAACTTTATATTTTGCTATTCGGAATTCGGAAGGCCCGGAGATCACCATTGAGCACCGTTGCACCGTGAGTATCGGTGTAGTACAGTTGACCCGTTTCGACACGAAGGCAGAGAACATCTTCAAGAATGCCGATGTCGCGATGTATCGTGCGAAATGTCGAACGAAACCAAATCTCTTTCTTCGACAGTCAACCAACGTGAGCCAGAACCCGCTCTCGAATTGCGAACAGTGTAGCCGCGTCGCCGTCAGCACCGACTTGGAATACATGGCTGTGGTTGGATGTCGGGCAACAGGGATTGCTATGCTGCCGATTGAAAAACAATTTGAACCAGCACCGTTTTAATGCTAACAACATCAAGGGGACAGAATGAACGACAGCGAAATAAACGAGATGAGGGTTGCCATCGCCGACGTGGATGGTACCTACAAGACACTGCTTGAATCCACCAAGGCCATCCCCTGGAAGATAGATTGGGAGACCAAGAAGTTCGGTTACATCGGCCCGCAGATCGAGGAACTGCTCGGCTGGACACAGGAGAGCTGGCTCACCGCGACCGACTGGATCGACCGCATCCACGGGGACGACCGCGAAAAAACCGCGAACTTCTGCATCTCCCAGTCGATAGACGGTGTCGATCACGAGGCGGACTACCGCGCGCTGAAAGCAGATGGCAGTTTCGTGTGGATACGCGATGTCGTCCACGTCGTCCGCAAGAATGGCGAAACGACCGAACTGGTTGGCTTCATGTTCGACATCTCCGAACGTAAGAAGATGGAAGAGGAGCTGCATTCACTCAACCGCAAGCTGGAAGCACTGGCATTGCAGGATGGTCTCACCGGCGTGGCGAACCGCAGGCTGTTCGACCAGACCCTGAAAACCGAATGGTTCCGCTCCCAGCGTGATTGCCAGCCGCTCTCGCTGGTCGTCATCGACATCGACTACTTCAAGCAATACAACGATCGCTATGGGCACATTCAGGGAGATGAATGTCTGATCCGTATCGCACATGCATTGAGCAATATCCCGCTGCGCTCGACCGACCTGTTCGCCCGCTACGGCGGCGAAGAATTCGTCCTGCTCCTGCCCAAGGCAGACCTCAATTCGGCCATTGATATCGCCGAGAAATGCCGCACCACCATCCTCAATTTGGCTGTCCCGCACGTTACATCCAAAGCAAGCGACGTGGTCACGATCAGCCTGGGGGTCGCATCGGCCACACCGGTCCCAGATAGCAAACCTGCCTCGCTGCTGGTCGAAGCCGACAGGATGCTCTATCAGGCGAAAGAACTGGGCCGTAACCGAATCGTCAGCAAGTAGTTCGGGAATGTCACAGTGAGACTATAAAAATGACTGAAGGATATTTAGATGCGCCTGTCTTTATAATCGAGAAACATGAAACGGCTGTTGATATTTCCCAAACCCCGTTTTTCTACAATGATGACGGGTGCCCTACTTACGTCAAAGAGCTTCCGAGTGGTGTGATGCCACTCGTCCCGGCAACAACCGATCCGAGCGTGGCCATCGGGAGTGAGTATGTCGTTTCCGGGGTGATCGGGGTAAAGCAGACTCCCTCTTATGGAGTAGAAACCCAACTCGAATTCGTCGCGGATAAAGTGGCATTCGAACCCATGTGGGCCACCCGGGATATAGCGGCGGCGTTTGGGATCACGCTGGTAGAGAAGGGGCAGGCTGTACCCCTGAGCTGTCCCGTCAATGAGCTTTCGCAGATCGGATACGAATACGGCGTCTTTGCCGGGCACTGGTCACCTTACCAGAACACGGGAAACCAGCTGCTCACCGTCGTCTGCACCGACCTTGAGCACCATAACTTCCCGCACATCTTTGCGTCAACCGACCCCAACCTTCCGCTGGTCATCTCGGTCGGGCGTTACTGGCCCAAGCTGTGCAAGATCCGTCTGGTGGATCTATGGGTGCCGCGTGGTAGTGCCTTGTATATCCCACCCAAACCTGCCTTATTGGGCCAGGAATGCATGGACCTGCATAACAACCGCAACTCGGCTCGTGCGTGCTGGGGCCATCTCGAACAGAGCAGCCTGATGACCCACACCCTGCTTCAGGCTGAGAATGGATATTTCTACTGGTACTGGAATGCAACGCCCACGGTCCACACGAACTTGCCGCTGAAGCCGTAGCTGCTCCGGCGTATGTGGCACTGCCAAGTTAAAGGGGTCTGGCAAGTTAAAGGGGTCTGGCAAGGTAGCATCCTTTCGAATCCCCGCTGTTTTGCCTCGCCTCTTCCGCACCAAGCGATCTCCTACAACAATATCAGCCCGGCCAACACACCCAACGCAATCGCCCCAAAGCCGGTAGCGACGTACCTGGCGAGTGTCCGCCCGCCGATGAATATCACCATGCCGAATTTGAAGGCGAGGTTGGCCACGAAGGCGAGGGCAATCGAGGTGGCAGCCTGGTGTTGACTCAATTGACCGAGATTGAACAGGCGCAGGCTGGAAAGCGTGATCGCATCAACATCGGTCAACCCTGACACCAAAGCCACCATATATAGGCCGCGACTGCCCGCAATATCCTGCATCCATGCCGCACCCAGCAACACGATCACATATAACAGGCCAAAGCCCAGGGCCGTACGCAATTCGGGCGGGGTTGGAGGTTTTTGGGATATTGAGATCTGTTGCCCTGTCCATCCTGCGCCAGTTGTAAAGTGCGACGACCAGGCCGAACACGAAGCCGCCCGCAAGCACCGGCAACAGGGCCGGCAGCGCGTCATGGGCGACCGCGGCACTGACCACCAGCAGACGCAGCAATACCACCATGCTGGCAATGACGATGATCGAGGCGGCGAGTTGCGACATGGCCGGGTTGCTCTTGCTGTTTTTTGCATAGAGCAGAGTGGTCGCGGTGCTGGAAACAAGACCGCCGAGAAAACCCAGCAGTGGCGCTCCATAACGGGTGCCCACCACATGCAGCGCGGTATAGCCCGCCAGACTGATGCCGGAGATCAGTACCACCATCAGCCAGACCTGATGCGGATTGAGGGCATCGTATGGGCCGTAGTTCTGGTCCGGCAGTATCGGCAGTATGACAAAAGTCAGCACGGAAAATTGCAGCACGGCCACCAGATCGCTGCGCGTGAGACGCTGCGATATGCCGCGCAACTCGGGTTTGAAATAGAGCAGGGCGGTGACAGCTATAGCCAGCATCACGGCCAATTTGGCCAGGCCATACCAGATCATCGCACCCAGTCCGTAACACAGCAGCAGGGCGATCACGGTGGTCGTGCCGGGATCGGTCTCCCTGCCCTGATCCTGTCGAAGCGGCTCGCCGGATTTGTTGAGGTATGCCGCGATGATCATGCCGGCCACGGCAAGCAGACCAGCGATCAGCAGCCAGGGTGTGCCGAGTCTGGTGGAGAGCAGCGCGGTCAGCGTGCCGAATAGGGCGACCAGCGCGAAGGTGCGCAGTCCGGCTTTTGCGGAAGGGTTTCGTTCGCGTTCCAGCCCGATCAACAGACCGATAGCCAAGCTGGTGATGAACTGCGGCAAGGTTTCGATGCCGTTGTTGTTTAGTTGAAAAAGGGTTTCCATTGCCTTACCCCTTAGCGTTCTGCCAGTGCCGGACAATAAGTTGCAAGCTCTGTGTGCCATTGTATTCATTGACGCTCAGGCTGTATACGACATGGATATGGTCCGGCAGTGGTTCCGCATGTCCGAACAAGATCGCCTCGATGAGTTTGCCCTGTTTCCCCAAACGCAATTTGAGATGTTTCTCGCCGACCACACGCTGGTTCTGCACGACGAACTCATCGCTGAATTGCGGCACAGGGAATCCTTGCCCCCATACCTGTTCATCCAGCAGGCGTGCCACTTCGAGATTCATTTCGCCGTGTTCCAGCGCGCCATCGGTTTCGATGCGCTGCGCCAGATCGCCCGCGCTGAGCAGTTCGCTGGACACTTTTTCAAAAGCGGAGGCGAAATTATCAAACTCGGTTTCGGCGATGCTCAGTCCGGCCGCCGCCGCATGCCCGCCGAATTTTTTGATCAGCGATGGGTGGCGTTTGCTGACCAGATCCAGCGCGTCGCGCAGATGCAATCCGGCGATGGAACGGCCTGAGCCTTTTAATTCCCCGTTGTTGGCTCGCGCGAACGCGATCACAGGGCGATGGAATTTATCCTTGAGGCGCGAAGCAAGGATGCCGATCACGCCCTGATGCCAGGATTCATCGAACAGGGTGAGACTGAAGTTATCGGACGGGTCGATGTTTTCCAATGCCGCCAGGGCGCTGTCCTGCATATCCGTTTCTATGCTGCGCCGCTCGCGGTTGAGCGCGTCCAACCTTGCGGCGATCTGTGTTGCGGTTGCGGCGTCATCGGTCAGCAGGCAATTGATGCCCAGGCTCATGTCGTCCAGCCTGCCCGCC
>JAJZEQ010000271.1 GCA_021851345.1 Pseudomonadota bacterium | reverse complement strand
AATGCGGAGCGACCGCCATTGCGCCGCCGGTTTTCGATTTGTTTGTCATGTGTTTTTACTCGAGGGTTATTCAATGGCCGGTCTGGTTGCGCGTCAAGGCTGGCCGGCTGGGTGCTTTTCGCCCGGTGTGTTGCCGCGCAGTTTACCAGAGAGATAGCCTTGAGCCTGCCGTTGAAACAGATGGCGGTCTATCGGGTTGCGCCTGTTTCAACACGCACCCGGCTATGGATGGTCAGGCCGTGCTTGCGACAAGGTCCATTGCTACGGGTGGCGCAGCCATGCGCTTGCGCCATGCTTTCAGCACGAAGAACGCAAGCAGCGCGGTGGTCACGTCCATCACCGTGACGATGCCGAAGATAGGCACCCAGCTCTGCGTGCTTTCATGCAGCAAGGCGGCAAGCGGCGCGCCAAGGATAGCGCCGACACCCTGGGCCATATACAGGAAGCCGTAATTGGCGGTCGCGTTGCCAGTGCCGAAAATGTCGGTCAGTGTGGCGGGGAACAGCGAGAATATTTCGCCCCAGCCGAAGAACACAATGCCGGACAGCAGCACGAACGCCACGGCATTGTCCCTGAACGCAAGCATCATCAGGATCGCGATGGCTTCCAGCAGGAATGCGATGAACATCGTGTTTTCCCTGCCGATATGATCGGAAATCCAGCCAAAGAACGGGCGCGTCAAACCGTTGGTGAAGCGGTCGATAGACATCGCCAGCGGCAGCGCAGCCAAACCGAACACCAGCACGTCGCTGACCCCGAAATCCTTGGCGAACGCCCCCATTTGCGAGATGACCATCAGCCCGCCAGTGGACATCATCGTCATCATCACGAACAACAACCAGAACACCGGCGTTTTCAGCATCTCGACCGAAGTGAAATTGCGGGTGCTCTGGGACACGGCTTTGCTGGAAGATATGGCGGCCTGTCCCGGCAGGTCGGACGGCTTGGGCGGGCGACGCAAACCCTGGGCGACCACCAGTCCCGTCAGGCCCAGAATGATTCCAAATACGGTCAGGGCATTCGTGTAGCCTGAATTCTTGATCATCGTCGCGATCGGGAAGGTCGTCATGATCGCACCAAAGCCATAGCCTGCAGCCACCAGGCCGGTAGCAAGTCCGCGCTTGTCCGGGAACCACTGCACCATCAAGCCGACGATGCCGACATAGATGATTCCGGTCCCGAGTCCGCCCATCACCCCGTAGGACAGATACAGGCCGGCAAGATCGTGCACCGAGGCAGCCACCACCCAGCTGCCCCCGGTCAGTATCGCGCCGGCGGAGATCAGCAACCTGGGCCCGAATTTTTGTATCAGGAATCCCTGCAGCGGTGAAAGCCAGGTCTGCAATACGATCAGGATGGAAAAGGTGACCTGGACGGCGGCAAGGCCGCTGCCGAGGGAAGCCTGCAAAGGCTTCACAAACAGCGCCCATGCATACTGGGAACTCGAAATCGACATCATCGCAACCAGCCCGAACACCAGCTGCCACCAGCGATGATGGAACCACGTGGTGGTATTTTTAAGATTAACGACGTTATTCATGCAAGTTTACCCCTTTCAAGTTGTTGGCCCCGGCAATTGGGCGGAGCGTTGATCAGGTATTCAGCAACATGCATGCCAAATATGTACCCGGGTGATTTCAATGCGTTAAGCAATAACGCCGGGTATGCATTCAGTGCTTCCCTGATAATTCAGCCCTGTGGCGGTGCAATGGATTCCACAATGGTGCATTTATTGTTTCCCGAAGCAACAAACCGGCCCGGTTTGCCGCAGTCCGGATGTATCATTGCCTGTATACATTCTGCTTCCGCGGCAGCGGTGCAATGCTTGGCGCGCGCAGGATAAATGGCTATGACTCCGAGGGACCGACGCAAATGACCCGACATAGATTGCCCGCCACCGTGATCGCCATCGGCCTGGTCAGCTTTCTGAACGACATGGCCTCGGAGATGGTGACGCCGTTCATTCCGATAATCATTGCAACGGTGCTCGGCGGGGGCCCCGTGATACTGGGGCTGGTGGAAGGGGTGGCTGATGCGGCCGCGAGTCTGCTCAAGCTGTGGGCGGGGCGCTATTCCGACAAGAAGCACGGCCGGCGAAAAAAACTGATGGTATTCGGCTATGGTTTGTCCAACCTGGCTCGCCCCTTGTTGGGGTTGGTATCGAGCTGGGGCGCGCTGTTGCTGTTGCGCAGCCTGGATCGCGCCGGCAAGGGTTTGCGCACCGCGCCGCGAGATGCGCTGCTGGGAGACAGCACCCACCCCGAGATACATGGCCGCGCCTACGGATTCCATCGCGCGATGGATAATGCCGGCGCGCTGGGCGGCACGCTGCTCGCTGTCGCCGCGCTGGGCTGGATGCACTGGCCGGTGAGCGAGGTGATTTTGTGGTCGGCAGTGCCGGGTGTGCTGGTGTTGCTGGTGCTGATCTTCGCGGTGCGCGAACCTGCGCGCCCGTCCGAACCCGGGCCCGGTGGCGCGGAACAGGCAACGTTGCTTGCACCATTGGCGTGGCCGCAGCTCTCGCTGAACATGCGCCGTTATTTGTGGGTGCTGATGCTGTTCACCTTTGCGCGCGTGTCGGAGGGCTTTATCCTGTTGCGCGGCAATGAGCTGGGCATGAGTCTGGTGCAGGTGCTGCTGTTGTGGGCGACGCTCAATATCTGCAAGTCGGTAACCGCGCTGCCCGGCGGTCGCCTGGCGGATGCGTTCGGGAAGCGGCGCCTTACCATCATCAGCTGGTCGGGCTATGCGCTGAGTTTTTTCATGCTCGGCCTGGTCGAGCACGGCAACGCATTGTGGCTGGCCACCGTGCTCTACGGCCTGCTGATCGGTCTGGGCGAGGGTTCCGAGCGCGCGCTGATCAGCGTGTATGCCGACAAGCGCGAGCGCGGCACTGCGTTTGGCTGGTATCATCTCACCGTTGGTTTGAGCGCGATTCCAGCCGGAGTTCTGTTCGGCACGATCTGGCATTACCGGGATGCCAATACGGCATTCCAGTTTGCCGGGCTGCTGGCGCTGTTGTCCGTGCTGTTGTTGCGGTTCTGGAGTTTCCGGAACTTGCCGGTTTGAGGGGTTGAATATGAAATGGTTGGCGATAATTATTGCGCTGATAGTATTTGCGGCGTTGCTGGTGGCGCGTGCGGCGCGCGCCGGCGAGCTGCCGGAAGTGGGCAAGCCTGCGCCGGATTTCAATCTTCCCGACCAGAATGGCCAATACCATACCCTGCGGGAATATCGAGGCAAGTGGCTGGTTTTGTATTTTTATCCCAAGGACGATACGCCGGGTTGCACCCAGGAAGCGTGCGCGTTTCGCGACGACTTGAACCAGATATCCGAACTGGGCGCACAGGTTGTGGGGGTGAGCGTGGACGACACCGACAGCCATGCGGAATTCGCGAAGAAATATCACCTGCCGTTCCCGTTGCTGGCCGACAAGACCGCCGCAACGGCGGATGAATATGGCGCGCTTATGAATTTATGGCTGATCAAGTTTGCGCGGCGCTATACCTTTCTGATCGATCCGCAAGGCAATGTCAGCAAGGTTTATCTGAGCGTGGAAACCTCGCGCCATTCGAAGCAGATCATCGATGACCTGAAGAAACTGGCGGCGGGGGTGAAGCTGTAATTCCGGTTTGCGCTAAATCAATAACTATGGGGATTGCAGGAGTGGCATTGCTGCGAAAAGGTGTTCGCGAGCGTGGCCCGCTCCCACATCCGAACGCTTTTTATCAACTTATCATTAGCGCTGTTTTTCCTGATCACGAATCTGGCCAATATTTATTGAGAGCTGAGCCTTAAAAAATATACTTCTGTGTGAGAATGGCTTAAATGGAAACGAAAGGAAAATCGGGGATTCTTCTTGCTATGATATTGTCGTTGTCGGCCTGCATTTTTTTGCCGGCCACGAGTAATGATGAGAGTTCATGCGAGACACACACCCGAAGCATGACACTTCAGAAAATAGACGCGGGAGCTGGACTAAGCCCTCAAAGCTGCAACAACAACCAGGAGTGTATGCCCATCGTGGCGGTTATCGTGGCGGTGTCGGCGGGAAGTCTGCTGGTTTCCGGGAGTATTGTGGTTGTCAACAATACAGTGCACTGGCTCGAATACCAGGGAACCTGCAGTGAAGGCTTTTTAAGCAGGACCCGGCAAGCGTTTTTGGATACGTTTAAAAACACCAAGGCGTTGGTCGTGCGAAAAACTGTCCCGGCCCCTTGAGGATTGATCAATGGTTTTTCCTCGCTCCACCATTTATTCTAAACATATTTTTTCAGAAAAATAATCTATGCCGTTTATCACTTTGGACAAGGCCAGTCTCGCTTTCGGTCACGTCGCGCTGCTGGATCACGCTGATTTTCAACTTGACGAGGGCGAGCGCGTCGGCCTGATCGGGCGCAACGGCGGGGGCAAGTCGAGCATGATGCGCGTGCTCGCCGGGCAGGCCAGTCTCGTCGACACCCGCCTCGACGACGGCCTGGTGTGGCGCGCGCCCACTGCGCGGATCTGCTACGTCAGCCAGGAACCGGTACTGGATGCCGACGACACGGTGTTCGATGCGGTGGCGAAAGGTTTGGGCAAGCTGCAAAAGCTGTTGCACGATTATCACCATGTCTCGCACCAGCTTTCAGAGCCGGACGCCGATTTCGACAAGCTGCTGGAGGAAATGCAGCACCTGCAGACACAACTCGAGGCACAGGATGGCTGGTCGGTGCAGGCGCGCATCGAGACCGCGATCGCCAAGCTGGACCTGGACCCCGACAAGCGCGTCGGCGACATGTCAGGAGGGCAGCGCAAACGCGTGGCGCTGGCGCAGGCGCTGGTGGCCGAGCCGGATGTGCTGATACTGGACGAGCCGACCAACCATCTGGATTTTGCGTCGATCGAATGGCTGGAGGGATTGCTGAACAACTTTGTCGGCGCGGTTTTGTT
>JAJZEQ010000303.1 GCA_021851345.1 Pseudomonadota bacterium | reverse complement strand
CAGCCAGGTACTGGTGAACCAGAACGGCGACACGCGCATGGAACCCGCCTCGCTGACCAAGCTGATGACTGCCTATCTGGCTTTCGACGCGATCAAGCATGGCACGCTGTCGCTGCAACAACGGCTGACGGTACCCGCCGCGGCGGTGCGCAACCGCAACGATGAATCG
Source organism: Pseudomonadota bacterium (assembly GCA_021851345.1). Classification (GTDB taxonomy): domain Bacteria; phylum Pseudomonadota; class Gammaproteobacteria; order Burkholderiales; family Gallionellaceae; genus Gallionella. Next base: position 19,067 of record JAJZEQ010000303.1, on the reverse strand, counting down.
CGCATGCTGCTCGCCGCAGGCCAGGCTGTGCCGGTGGATGACCTGCTGCACGGGCTGATTGTGGATTCCGGCAACGATGCGGCCATCACGCTGGCGGTCAATATCGCCGGCAGCGAAGCAGGTTTTGTCGATCTGATGAACCAGGAAGCCAAGCAGCTCGGGATGAACAACACCCACTTCACCAACCCGGTCGGGCTGGCGGATGTGCAAAATTACACCACCGCGTCCGATCTGGCAGTACTGGCGGCGGCCATCGTGCGCGAATATCCGCAGTACTATTCCCTGTTCGGAATGCGCGATTTCGCTTTTAACGGAATAACCCAGTCCAACCGCAACCGCCTGTTATGGCTCGATCCTTATGTGGACGGCATGAAGACCGGCCACACGGAATCTGCCGGGTTTTGCCTCGTCGCCTCGGCCAAGCGCGACAACCACCGCCTGATTTCGGTGATGCTGGGCGCGGGCAGCAACACCCTGCGCGCCATCGAAAGCCAGAAGCTGATAAATTTCGGCTTCCAGAATTTTGAATCTGTGCGCTTGTACAAAAAGAATCAGCCGGTCAGCCAGCTCCATATCTGGAAAGGCACCGAAAGCGGACTGGACGTCGGCTTTCGCCAGGACCTGTTCCTGTCCATCCCGAAAGGAACCCTGCCCCAACTCAAGGCGATCATGGAAACACAGCAGCCCATCCTTGCGCCGGTGCTGGGCGGACAGCAGGTCGGCGTGCTCAAGCTGATGCTGGGCGGCAAGCCCTATGCGGAATTTCCGTTGCAGGCGCTGGACAGCGTGCCTTTGGCGAACGTGTTTTCGCGCGGCTGGGACAGCCTGCGCCTGATGTTCGAGTAGATAGCCATGACGATATATCTGAACGGCGAGTTCATGCCCATAGCGGAAGCGAAAATTTCCGTGCTGGATCGCGGCTTCATCTTCGGCGACGGCGTGTACGAGGTGATCCCGGTGTATTCGCGCAAGCCGTTCCGCCTGGCCGAACACCTGCAGCGCCTGCAACACAGCCTGGACGGCATCCGGCTGGCCAATCCCCACAGCAATGGCGAATGGGCCGCGATCATCAAGCAGCTCATCGCGCACGGCGAGGCGCAGGACCAATACCTGTACCTGCACATCACGCGGGGCGCGGCAAAACGCGATCACGCTTTTCCCAATCCGCCGGTCAAGCCGACGGTGTTCATGATGAGCAGCCCGCTGCCGCCTCCCGCCGCGCTGCTGCAAAGCGGCGTGAGCGCGGTAACCGCACCGGATAACCGCTGGCTGCGCTGCGACATCAAGGCCATCTCGCTGCTGCCCAACGTATTGCTGCGCCAAATGGCGGTGGATGCGGGCTGCACCGAGACGATACTGATACGGCCCGGATCAAACAACGAGAGCTTATTCATGACCGATGGGTTCATGACCGAGGGCGCAGCCAGCAACATCTTCGTCGTGAAGGACGGCAAACTGCTTGCGCCGCCCAAGGACAATTTGATGCTGCCCGGCATCACTTACGACGTGATCCTGGAGATCGCCGCCGCGAACAACATCCCCCATGAAGTGCGCAGGATAGCCGTCACCGAAGTTTTCGCCGCGGACGAACTTCTGCTCACCTCATCCACCAAAGAGGTGCTGGCGATCACGCAACTGGACGGCAAACCGGTCGGCAGCGGCAAGCCCGGCGCGATGTTCGCCCGGTTGAATAATCTGTACCAGGAATACAAGCAAAAGGTGATGCGCGCATGAACGACAAACCTGAAGATGAGCTCCCCGCGCACAAGTTGCCGGAACATGAACTGCAAACCAGCCTGATCGAATATCCCTGCGATTTCCCGATCAAGGTGTTCGGCCTGCAACAGGCCGGTTTCGCCCAGGCCGTGCTGGAAGTGGTCACCCGGCACGACCCGGACTTTGCCGCCGCCAGCATGGAAATGCGCGCCAGCAAAACGGCTCGCTACCTGAGCCTGACCTGCACCGTGAAAGCCACCTCGCGCGAACAGCTCGACGCGCTGTACCAGGACCTGTGCGATCATCCATCCATCGTGATGGTGCTATGAAAAGCAAGGACTCAGGACTGAGGACTGAGGACTCGAAGCTCCTCACTCCGCACTCAGTCCCCAGTCCCCATCCCTCAGTCCTCGTCCGTTCGTTGGGCATGGTCGAATACCAGCCGACCTGGGATGCGATGAAGCGCTTCACCGCTGAACGCAACAGCGATACCCGCGATGAGATCTGGCTGGTGCAGCACCCGCCGGTTTACACGCAGGGGCTCGCCGGCAAGCCCGAACACCTGCTGCACGGCACGAGTATCCCGGTGGTAAAGATCGACCGCGGCGGCCAGATCACCTATCACGGCCCCGGCCAGATCGTCGCCTACCTGCTGCTCGACATGCGCCGCTGGAAGATCGGCGTGCGCGAGCTGGTGCGTTTGATGGAACAGGCCGTGATCGATTTGCTCGGCGAGTACGGCGTGACCGCGCAGGGCCGCGAGGATGCTCCCGGGGTATATGTGGATGGCGCGAAAATCGCCGCGCTCGGCCTGAAGATCAAAAACGGCTGCTGCTATCACGGCCTGTCATTCAACGTGGACATGGACCTGACCCCGTTCGCCAACATCAACCCGTGCGGCTACGCCGGGCTGCGCGTCACGCAGGCCGGCGAATTCGGCATCACGCCGACGATCAACGAACTGCAGGCCGAGCTGGCGCAGAATCTGGTTCACGGGCTGCAGCGGCATTTCGAGGCCAGGCAGCACCCAAAATAAGCCACACGTTTCCATGCCTGAAGCGGGCCGGGGCCATATCGAGAACATCCTTAGATATGGTCCGGAAGTGACAAGAAACCACCGATTTTTGAACATATCGCCGGTGACGTGATAAGAAAATCCCGTTTTCTATACATGTCGGCGCCATCGACACATTCCAGCAATATGTCGATGAAATGAGAAATAATCGACATATTAGCTTGACATGTCTATGGCATCGCCATAGAGTGCAGATATGTCGAAAAAAATAGAAAAAATCAACATGAGCGCCAAAGGCTGGAATCCCGGTCGCCCTTATAACGAGCTCCCGCTATTGCCGCCCGCAGCGGAGGTTGAGACGCGCGCTGTGCTGAAGCAGTGCATCACCGCGCGCGCTGCGCTGGCCGAGCTGAAGCAGGCGGGGGAGTTGATCCCGAATCAGGCGGTGCTCGTCAATACCTTGCCGCTGCTTGAAGCGCGCGCCAGTTCCGAGATCGAGAATATCGTGACGACGTCGGATGCGTTGTTCCGCCATGCGGGCAATGAGGCGCAGGCCGACCCTGCCACCAAGGAGGCATTGCGCCACAGCCGCGCATTGCTCGAGGGATACGCTGCACTGAAAAAGACACCGCTCAATACGCGCACCGCCGAGCAGGTGTGCACGACGATCAAGGGCGTGCAGATGTCAGTGCGCCGCACGCCGGGCACGACACTGAAGAACGATGCAACGGGCGAAGTCATTTATACCCCGCCCGAGGGCGAGGCGCTGCTGCGCGACAAGCTGGCGAATTGGGAGCGTTTTCTGCACAACGAGACGGACATCGATCCGCTGATACGCATGGCGGTCGGCCATTACCAGTTCGAGGCGATCCATCCGTTCACCGATGGCAACGGGCGCACGGGGCGGGTGTTGAACAGCCTGTTCCTGATTCAGGAAGGGCTGCTGACGCTGCCGATCCTGTACCTGAGCCGCTACATCATCCGGAACAAGGCCGATTACTACCGCTTGCTGTTACAGGTGACGCGCGAAGGCGATTGGGAGTCGTGGCTACTCTATGTCATCAAGGGTGTGGAGGAGACGGCGAGCTGGACGACGGCGAAGATCGCGGCAATCCGCGCATTGTCGGAACACACAGCGGAATATGTGCGCGACAGCTTGCCCAAGGTGTATAGCCATGAACTGGTGAACCTGATATTTGCGTTGCCGTATTGCCGCATCGGCAGCCTGACCGATGCGGGCATCGCAAAGCGTCAGACTGCTTCGCAGTATCTCAAGCAGTTGGCGGAGATCGGCGTGCTGACCGAAATGGAGGCTGGCAAGGAAAAGCTGTTCATCCATCCAAAGCTGATGCAGTTGCTCACCAGGGATGACAATAAATTTACCCGCTACCGAAAAGCGGTGAAATGAACGAAGCCGAAATCCGCGCCGAACACATCAACCCGTGCGGCTACGCCGGGCTGCGCGTCACGCAGGCCGGCGAATTCGGCATCACGTCGACGATCAACGAACTGCAGGCCGAGCTGGCGCAGAATCTGGTTCACGGGCTGCAGCGGCATTTCGAGGCCAGGCAGCATCCAGAATGAAAACGATAAGCCATGCCCGTGCCAATCCAGCGGTCCATTTGTCGGGCTGAAATCTGTTAGGATTCGCCGCAAATAGCGCGCCGGTTTCAAGTCATCAGTCTGATCACCAATACGCTTGCGCACCAAGGGGAGGGGCGATGCCAAGTCAAAAGATAATTGCCAAAAAGCTGACTGCGTCTGTGGAACAGATCGAGTCGCGGATATTTATTATCCGCGGGCACTGCGAGAGGGTGGAGCTGAAGACTCCGGGTACCCGTCGGCGTCCCCCTTGCGGGGGAAGGGTCATGCTGGATGCCAACTTGATGTCGCAAATTGCGACATCAAGTTTAAGATCACATATTGTTACCTTAAACCATCCTGCGGCGCGAGCCAGCTGAGGTGGTCACAAATTGTGACTACACTCTTACCGCTAAAAAAATAATGTGATCCTCTTTGCGTTCTAAATGACCGAAAACCAGAACCCCGAACAGAAAGCCCGCGACAATATCGACGCGCTGCTCATGCAGGCGGGCTGGGTCGTGCAATCGGCAAAGAAGATCGACCTGAATGTCGGGCTGGGACAAGCGGTGCGCGAATACCAGACCGATGCCGGCCCGGCAGACTATGTGCTGTTCGTCGACAAAAAAGCCGTGGGCGTGATCGAGGCCAAGCGCGAAGACCTCGGCCACAAGATCACCGATGTTGAAACACAAACGGAAGGTTACGCCAAGGCCAAGCTCAAGTGGGTCAACAACAGAGAACCGTTGCCATTTCTTTATGAGAGCACCGGCATCATCACCCGCTTCACCGATGGCCGCGATCCCAAGCCGCGTTCGCGCGAGGTGTTCAATTTTCACCGCCCGGAAACGCTCAAGGAATGGCTGGCCCAAGGCGAGTCGCTGCGCGCACGTCTGCACCACATTCCGCCGCTGAATCCGAGCCACCTGCCCGCAAAGGAATTGCGCCTGCGCGATTGCCAGGAAACAGCGATCACCAAATTGGAAGAATCGTTCAAGGCCGACCGACCGCGCGCACTGATCCAGATGGCGACCGGCGCGGGCAAGACTTACACCGCCATCACATCCATCTATCGTTTGCTGAAATATGCGCACGGCAAGCGCATCCTGTTTCTGGTGGATACCAAGAACCTTGGCGAACAGGCCGAGCAGGAAATGATGTCCTACATGCCGCTCGACGATAACCGCAAGTTCACCGAGCTATACAACGTGCAGCGGCTCAAATCCTCGTTCGTCGCCAAGGACAGCCAGGTGTGCATCAGCACCATCCAGCGGCTGTATTCGATACTCAAGGAGACACCGCTCGATGAAGCCGCCGAAGAGATCAACCCGGCGGAACTGAAGCTTCCGAAAGCTCCGATGCCAGTGGTCTATAACGAAAAGGTCCCGCCGGAATTTTTCGATTTCATTTTCATCGACGAATGCCACCGCTCCATCTACAACCTGTGGCAACAGGTGATCGACTATTTCGATGCCAGCCTGATCGGCCTCACCGCCACGCCGGACAACCGCACCTACGGCTTCTTCAGGAAGAACGTGGTCAGCGATTACAGCCACGAAAAAGCCGTGGCTGATGGTGTGAATGTCGGTAATGAAATCTACCTGATCGAGACGCAGGTCACCCAGGCCGGCGGCCTGATCCCTGCGCACCAGCAAGTCGAGCGGCGCGAGAAACTCACCCGCAAGAAGCGCTGGGAACTGCAGGACGAAGACGAGGCCTATTCTGCCACGCAACTGGATCGCAACATCGTCAACCCCGATCAAATCCGCACCGTCATCCGCACCTTCCGCGACAAGCTGCCGGAGATATTCCCCGGACGCGCCGAAGTGCCCAAGACGCTGATCTTCGCCAAGACCGACAGCCACGCCGACGACATCATCCAGACCGTGCGCGAGGAATTCGACGAGCGCAATGCCTTCTGCAAAAAGCTCACCTACAAGACCGAGGAAGACCCCAAGTCTGTGTTGCAGCAATTTCGCAACGAGTATTACCCGCGCATCGCCGTCACCGTGGACATGGTCGCCACCGGCACCGACGTGAAGCCGCTGGAATGCCTGCTGTTCATGCGCGACGTAAAAAGCCGCAACTACTTTGAGCAGATGAAAGGCAGGGGCACGCGCACGCTGGATATAGACGACCTGAGAAAAGTCACCCCCTCCGCCGTCAGCGCCAAGACCCACTATGTGATCGTCGATGCCATCGGCGTGACGCGCTCATTAAAAACCGCCAGCCAGCCGCTCATCACCAAACCCACCGTGCCGCTCAAGGATTTGGCAATGAGCGTGATGATGGGCGCGACCGATGAAGACACCGTGAGTTCGCTCGCCGGACGCCTGGCGCGGCTCAACAAGCAACTCGACACCGACGACCAGCGCCGCATCCGTGAAGCCAGCGGAGGTCTGGAACTCACCCAGCTCGTTGGCCGTCTGTTCGGTGCGATTGATGCCGACAACATCGAAGCCCGTGCGCTGGAACTGGCAAGACTACCCATAGGCACCGACCCCGGCGACGACAAGCGGTCACAGGCGCAGGAGCAACTGGTGAAGGAGGCGGCCAGTGTGCTGAATGGCGAACTGGTAGATCTGATCGACACCATCCGCCGGGACAAGGAACAAACCATAGACCACGACACCCTCGACACCGTGCTGGGTGCGGGATGGGAAAAGAACATTGCCAACAACGCACAAGCCATAGCCGATGAATTCGCCGCCTACCTGAAAGCGAATCAGGACAACATCGCCGCGCTCACCATCTTCTTCAGCCAGCCGTATCGCAGGCGCGAACTCAGCTACGACCTGATCCGCCAGGTGCTGGACAAACTCAAAACCGACAAGCCCAGGCTCGCTCCCTTGTATGTGTGGCAAGCCTACCGACGATTAGAAAAAGAAACCGCCCGTCATTCCCGCGTAGGCGGGAATCCAGTCAGTGAGTTGACTGCACTCGTGGCACTCATCCGCCGCGTGTGCGGCATGGATGAAACGCTGACCGACTTTGATGCAACGGTGCGCCGCAACTTCAGGAACTGGATCATGAAGCACCACTCCGGCGGCACAGAAAAATTCAACGAAGAACAAATGGACTGGCTGCGCATGATCCGCGACCACGTCGCCAACTCCTTCCACATCGAGCGCGACGATCTGGAAATGTCGCCGTTCGACGGGCAGGGTGGGCTGGGCAAGATGCATCAACTTTTTGGCGCGAAGATGGATACGCTGCTGGACGAATTGAATGAAGTGCTGGTGGCGTGATGAGTAAGCTTCCGAAATCATGGGCGGCTATTGCTTTAAGTGATGCTGTTATTAACATCACCATCACAGATAAAAAAATCCCGCAAAAAGAGTATTTGAGCGAAGGAGCCTATCCGGTCTTTGACCAAGGGCAGGATTACATCGGCGGATATTCTGATAAGAAAGAAAAGCTGGTCGATTGTGAACTGCCTGTTATCGTTTTTGGTGATCATACGAGAGTCATAAAATTCGTAAATCAACCTTTTGCACCAGGTGCGGATGGCATAAAAGTTTTGCAGCCGCAGCATTTTTACAATCCAAGGTTACTCGAATACTTCACTCGCCACATTGCTACGCACTTAACCAATCATGGTTATGCCCGTCATTATCAGCATTTGGTGAAGTCGATAATTCCACTCCCTCCCACAAACGAACAACACCGCATCGTCGCCAAAATCGAGGAGTTGTTTTCCGAGCTGGACAAGGGCATCGAAAACCTGAAGACTGCCCGCGCGCAGCTCAAGGTGTATCGCCAGACCCTGCTGAAACACGCCTTCGAGGGCAAGCTCACTGCGCAGTGGCGCGCGGAGCGGAGCGTCACCCCCGCGAAGGCGGGGGTCCAGCCTTTAAATGACATGGATTCCCGCCTTCGCGGGAATGACAAAACCCTCGAAACCGCCGATGCCTTGCTCAAGCGCATCCAGCAAGAGCGCGCGCAACGCTACCAGCAACAACTCGCCGACTGGGAAGCCGCCGGAAAACAAGGCAGCAAACCCAAAGCCCCTAAACCCCTGCTGCCGCTCACCGCCGAAGAACTGGCGGTGTTGCCTGAATTGCCGGAGGGGTGGGGGTGGGTGAGGCTGGCATCAATCGTGACTGTCTTATCCGGCTACGCATTTAAGAGCAGTGATTTTGTGTCCGCAGGAGTGCCGGTTGTCAAAATAGCAAATGTGGGATATTCCGAATTTGTCGATAAAGACCAAGAGTTTTTGGACAGTTCTTTCCTGCAAACTCATGATGACTTTCGCATCGCACCAGACGATTTTCTTTTGGCACTCACTCGACCTATTACCAACAATAGAACGAAAGTATGCAGATACCCCAAAGACGCATCGTTGGCGCTTCTTAATCAACGTGTCTCAGCAATGAAAGATGTTGAGATCAACCCAGATTTTCTTTATTCATACTTCGGCACATCGTTGTTCAAAGAGTCGATACGATCTAAGTTTTCAGAAACCTTGCAACCCAACCTTTCACCAAAAGACTTAGAGGCATGTCCAATTCCAATTTGTGCTCTTGCAGAGCAAGCGCAGATATTTAGTGAAATTGAATCTCGCCTGTCCGAAGTTGACCAACTCGAACTAACCATCACCACCTCATTGCAACAAGCCGAAGCCCTGCGACAGTCCATCCTGAAAAAGGCTTTCTCCGGTCAACTGGTACCGCAAGACCCGCACGACGAACCCGCATCGGCGCTGCTGGCGCGCATCAGGGCGGAGCGGGCAACTGTTGCAAAGAGTGCAACAGTTGCCGCCAAGCCACGCAAGGTGGCAGAGGAGAAAGCATGATGCCAATTTCAACTATTCGGAATTTCCGTATAGTTGCCATCGTGCTGGCTCAGGCCGTTGTTGCGGAAAATGCAACAACTGAAATGCCACCGATATGAAGGAGGTGAGACCATGACTAGCCCGGAAAACACCGCTGCCCCTATCGTCATTTATCAATCCGCTGATGGTTCAATAGCCACCGAGGTCAGGCTTGAGGGTGAAACCGTCTGGTTATCACAAAAGCAGATGGCCGACTTGTTTGATAAAGATGTTCGCACCATTAACGAACACGTCATTAATGCGTTTGAAGAGGGCGAATTGACGCGGGAGGCAACTATCCGGAATTTCCGGATAGTTCGCCAGGAAGGTCAGCGACAGGTTGAACGTGAAATTGAGCATTACAGCCTGGATGTAATTATTTCAGTCGGCTACCGCGTGAAATCCAGACAGGGCACGCAATTCCGCATCTGGGCCAACCGTGTGCTGAAGGATTATCTGGTGCAAGGTTACGCGCTGAACAAGCAGCGCCTTGAAGCCCAGCAGGAAAACATCCAGCAGCTTGAGCGCACATTGACGCTGTTCCAGCAAAATCTGATCGAGCAGGCCAGCCTGCCGGAGGCGCGCGGGCTGGTGAATGTGATTGCGGGTTATGCGCGCACCTTTGTGCTGCTCAACCAGTTCGACAGCGAGCGGCTGCCGCTGGGGGATTTTGCCACCACCATACGCTACGAAATCCGCGAGGATGAGGCACTGGCGGGCATTGCCGCGCTGAAGGCGGATTTAATCGGGCGCGGCGAGGCGTCGGCCTTGTTCGGCAACCAGAAGGACGACAGTTTTGCGGGCATACTCGGCAATATCCTGCAATCGTTCGGCGGGGAGTTCGTGTATCCCAGCATCGAGGAGCAGGGCGCGCATCTGTTGTATTTCGTCATCAAGAATCATCCGTTTTCGGACGGCAATAAACGCATCGGCGCTTTTTTGTTTATCTGGTTCTTGCAGCGCAATCAACATCATTTGAAAACCGATGGCGAGCTGAAGATCAACGACAACGCGCTGGCTGCAATTGCGCTCTTGGTGGCGCAGAGCGATCCCGCACAAAAACAACTGATGATTCATCTGATCATGAATCTGATCCGAGGCTAAAGCATGAACGCAACCGCATCCATCGTTTCCAAAGTCTGGAGTTTTTGCACCACGTTGCGCGACGACGGGGTGGGCTACGGCGACTATCTGGAACAGCTCACGTACCTGATCTTCCTGAAAATGGCGGATGAATACAGCCAGCCGCCGTATAACCGCAAGGTGGGCATCCCTCCCGAATACAACTGGCAAAGCCTGAAGGCCCAGCGTGGTGCGGAGCTGGAGGTGCATTACGTGAAGCTGTTGCTCGAACTGGGCAACAAGCCGGGAATGCTGGGGACGATTTTCACCAAGGCGCAGAACAAGATTCAGGACCCGGCCAAGCTGTATCGTTTGATCGACATGGTGAACGAGACGAGCTGGGTGACGATGGGCGCGGATGTAAAGGGCGACATCTACGAGGGCTTGCTGGAACGCAACGCGGAAGACACCAAGTCCGGCGCGGGGCAGTACTTCACGCCGCGCGCCCTGATCCGCGCGATGGTGGAATGTGTGCGGCCTGAACCTAACAAGACCATCGCCGACCCGGCCTGCGGCACGGGCGGATTCTTTCTGGCGGCCTATGATTTTCTGGTGGCGACGCATCAGATGGACAAGAAGCAGAAAGCCTTTCTCAAGCACGAAACTTTCAACGGCAATGAGATCGTGGCAGGCACGCGCCGCCTGGCCTTGATGAATATGTTCCTGCACAATATCGGCGAGATCGACGGCGAGAGTATGGTGTCACCGAACGACGCGCTGGTGGCCGATAGCGGCAAGCGCTACGACTACGTGCTGGCGAATCCGCCGTTCGGCAAGAAGAGTTCGATGAGCTTTACCAACGATGACGGCGAACAGGAGAAGGACGACCTGACCTACAACCGGCAGGATTTCTGGGCGACCACTTCCAACAAGCAGCTCAACTTTGTGCAGCACATCCGCACCATGCTGAAGACCACCGGACGCGCGGCGGTGGTGGTGCCGGACAATGTGCTGTTCGAGGGCGGCGCGGGTGAAACGGTGCGCAAGAAGCTGCTGGAAACCACCGAGCTGCACACCATCCTGCGCCTGCCCACCGGCATCTTCTACGCCAACGGCGTGAAGGCGAATGTGCTGTTCTTCGACAACCGCGCGGCCAGCAAGGAGCCGTGGACGAAGGAAGTCTGGTACTACGACTACCGCACCAACATTCATCACACGCTGAAGAAGAAGCCGCTGCGCTTCGAAGATTTGCAGGAGTTCATCGCCAACTACAATCCGCTGAATCGCCATGAACGCAAGGAAAGCTGGAACGAGACTACGAACCCGGAAGGCCGCTGGCGCAAATTCACTTACGAGCAAATTATCGCGCGCGACAAGACCAGCCTGGATATTTTCTGGCTCAAGGATAAAAGCCTGGCCGATCTGGATAATTTGCCGGAGCCGGATGTGTTGGCGGGAGAAATCATAGAAAACCTTGAGGCGGGCTTGAACAGCTTCAGGGAGATTGCGGCAGCGTTGGAATAAGTAGCATGTGTGGCCGCTTAAATTAAATGGGCCAGGCTCGAATAGATTCCTCCCACGCCCGCCTCGACGCGCTGACCTCCGCCGATTTCGAGACGCTCGCCCGGCTGGCCGAAGCGATCTGGCGTTCGCATTACACCAGGATCATCGGCAGCGCGCAGATCGATTACATGCTGGCCGGGCGCTACACACCGGAAAAGTTGCGCCTGTACCTGAATGCCGATGACCGCTGGCTGATGCTGTTGCGAATTGATAGCCCCGGTGGGAGCAGGGCCGTTGGCTATTGCAGTTATGCATTGGCGGATGATCCCGGCGAGATGAAGCCCCCTGAGATAAAGCCGAGGGAAATGAAACTCGAACAGCTCTATCTGTTGCCGGAACTGCATGGCCAGGGTCTGGGAAGATTGATGCTGCGCCATGTCGAAGAGCAGGCTCGTGTGCGAGGCCTCAACACGCTGATGCTGCAAACCAATAAGCGCAACGATATAGCCATCGCTTTCTATCGCAAAGCCGGTTTTACCGTACGAGAGGAAGCGGTGTTCGACATCGGCGGTGGTTTTGTGATGGACGATTACGTGATGGAAAAACTGCTCTGACGCTGGCAACAACATAAGGTGCCTTGCCCGCTACCGCATAGCCGCCTGCGCTAACGACACGCAACGTATAGAATTCCTGTTCGAGCACTGTCGGCAACTCACCAGCCAGTTGCAAGCGGATCAGAAAACCAAGGCGGGGAAGACGTGGCGATTTTGAAAGAAAGCCGGCCGCTCAGCACTTCACAGCCGGTATCGACAATTATCACGCAGCAAGGCGCAGTGGCTGAATCTTCGGGCGTTTGCCCTTTGCCGCTTGCCACAGCTCGTAGTCGTCCTGCAGGCCCATCCACATTTCCGGGCTGGTTCGCAGTGCGGCGTGCAAGCGCAAGGCCATATCCGCCGATATGCCGGATGAACCATTCAGCACGCGGGACAGCGTGGCTCGCGCCACGCCCAGATGCTGCGCCGCATCGGTTACGCTCATGTCGCCCAGCCATTCGCGCAGGATTTCGCCGGGGTGCGGGGGGTTGTGCATGGTTGCCATATTATTTACCTCTCAGTGATAGTCCTGATAATCCACCAGTAGCGCATCGCCGTTTTCAAAGCGGAAGGTGATGCGCCAGTTTCCATTTACCGTAACCGCCCAATGTCCTGCCAGATTCCCTTTCAGCGGGTGCAGTTTCCAATTGGGCACTGCCATGTCGGCAGGCACTTTTGCGCGGTTCAATGCGGCCAGTTGCAAGCGCAGGCGGGGCGCATGGGCAGCCTGAATGCCTGCTTTCGTGCCCGTCTCAAAAAAGGCCTTGATCCCCTTGTGCGCAAAGCTCTTGATCATGGAAGCAGATTGTAGCGCGATATGTTACACATTCCAATGCATGGGACGGAAATAACGGCAAAAACTGGGGCAGGGTACAAGACATCCGGCAAGGAGCGCTGTCGATCCTTCATACGACCGAAGGCACTGCTTTGCTGCGCTGCACGCCGGATAAACCTGTAAAATTGCAGCCACATCGAAAAGTGACAACCTGACCAAACTCAAAGGTATCTATGAGCAACATCGAGCAACAAACCGGCGGCGCCGCGAAGCAAACCGGAAAAGAAAAGACCGCGCGCAACCCGATCAAGATCGTGCCGCTGCAGGAACGCCTGCGCAAACCTGAATGGATACGCGTGAAATCCGGCAGCGGCCAGGGTTATCACGACGTGAAGCGCATGCTGCGCGAGCACAACCTGCACACGGTGTGCGAGGAAGCTTCCTGCCCGAACATCGGCGAGTGCTTCGGCAAGGGCACCGCGACCTTCATGATCCTCGGCGACGTGTGCACGCGGCGCTGCCCGTTCTGCGACGTGGCGCACGGCAAGCCGCTGGCGCCGGATGCGAACGAACCGGCCAACCTGGCGCGCTCGATCGGCCTGCTCAAGCTCAAATACGTGGTGATCACCAGCGTGGACCGGGACGATCTGCGCGACGGCGGCGCGCGGCATTTCGCCGATTGCCTCACCGCGACACGCGACGGCTCGCCCGCGACGCGGCTGGAGATCCTGGTGCCGGATTTTCGCGGCCGCCTGGACGAGGCGCTGGACGCGCTATCCGCCAGCCTGCCCGATGTGCTGAACCACAACCTGGAGACCGTGCCGCGCCTGTACAAGCTGGCGCGCCCCGGCGCGGATTACGCGCACTCGCTGAAGTTGCTCAAGGATTTCAAGGCGCGCTTTCCGCACATCCCGACCAAGTCCGGCCTGATGCTGGGGCTGGGCGAAACCGACGAGGAGGTGCTGGAGGTGATGCGCGACCTGCGCGCGCACGACGTGAACATGCTCACGATAGGCCAGTATCTGCAACCCTCCAATGGCCATCTGCCGGTGCTGCGCTACGCGCCGCTGGAGTCGTTCACGATGTTCGAGCAGGCCGCCAAGGAGATGGGCTTCAGCCACGCCGCCTGCGGCCCGATGGTGCGCAGCAGTTATTTCGCCGACGAACAGGCGCACCAGGCCGGGGTCATCTAGCAGCCGTCTTCCCGGCTCCGCCACACGGCGACTGAGCCGGGAGCGGCTTTTCAACCATATGCCGGCAAGCAGAGGCGCGGCTACGCTGCTCCGTCAGGGTATAATTGCGGCACTTATTTCGCCTCACCCCCGATGAATATCCTTTACGAAGAAGACGGCAGTTTCAAGGTCGGCAGCATCATGGCCGACAACACCACATCGCTCCAGATCGAAAGCCTGTCCGGCAAGCGCAGCAAAGTGAAGGCAGCCAATGTGATGCTGCGCTTCACCCAGCCGGCGCTGAACGAATTCATGGCCCAGGCCGAAACGCTGGCCGCAACCATAGAGGTCGACTTTCTCTGGGAATGCTGCCCGCCGGACGAGTTCGGCTCGGAGCAGATCGCCGCGGAATATTTCGGCCACGCGCCGACTTCGCTGGAAGCCGCGGCGACGCTGATACGCCTGCATGGCGCGCCGATCTATTTCCACAAGAAGGGCAAGGGCCGCTATCGCGCCGCGCCTCCCGAAGTGCTCAAGGCGGCATTGGCCGGGGCCGAGAAGAAGAAGCAGCAACTGGCATTGCAGGCGAGCATGACCGAGCAGCTCACCCGCTTCGAATTGCCCGCCGGGTTCGCCGAACATCTCCCTTATCTTCTCTACAAACCGGACCGCAACACCCTGGAAGTGAAAGCGCTGGAAGCGGCCTGCGCCGCGACGCATCTTTCCGCCGCGCATCTGCTGCAGCGCTGCGGCGCCCTGCCTTCCACGCAGGATTACCATTTGCAAAAATTCCTGTTCGAGCATTTCCCCAAGGGCACCGGCTTTCCGCCCGTCGAACTGAGTTCGTGGGACGAATTACCGCTGGCCACCGCGAGCGCCTTCAGCATCGACGACGCGACCACCACGGAAATCGACGACGCGTTCTCGGTGGAAAAGCTGGCCAACGGCAACTGGCGCATCGGCGTGCATATCGCCGCGCCTGCGCTCGGGATGCCGCGCGATTCGGACGGCGACAAGATCGCCTCACAGCGTCTCTCCACGGTGTACATGCCCGGATCCAAGATCACGATGCTGCCGGACAGCGTGGTGCAGGCTTTTACGCTGTGCGCTGATCGCGTGTGTCCGGCGCTGTCGATGTATAACGAGATAGACGCCGAAACGCTGGCGATACTGGGCCACGAGAGCCGCGTCGAGCGCATCCACATCGCGGCAAACCTGCGCCATGACACGCTGGAGCCGCTGTTCAACGAGGAGACGCTGGCGGCCGGCAAGCTCGATTATCCCTATGCGGACGAACTGGCCGTGCTGTGGGAGCTGGTGCAAAAACTGGAAGAAGGCCGCGGCAAGTCGTCCGACAACAACGCGCAGCAGGTGGATTACAACTTCCACATCGAGAATGACCCGGCCAGCGAGAATGGCGGAGTCAATGAAAACAGCCGGGTCAGCATCACCCAGCGGCGGCGCGGTTCGCCGATCGACAAGGTGGTCTCCGAGCTGATGATCCTGGTGAACAGCGAATGGGGCAAGCACCTGGCCGAGCACGGCTTCGTCGGCATCTATCGCACCCAGCAGAACGGCAAGGTGAAGATGAGCACGGTCGCCGCGCCGCACCAGGGCCTGGGCGTCGCGCAATACATGTGGTCGAGTTCGCCGCTGCGCCGCTACGTGGACATGGTAAACCAGCGCCAGATCATCGCGATGCTGCGCGACGGGGAGCCGGCCTATCCGAAGAACGACCCTGCGCTGTATGCGACGATGCGCGACTTCGATACCATGTACACGGTTTACGGCGAATTCCAGAAGAGCATGGAGCGTTACTGGTGCCTGCGCTGGCTGCTGCAGGAAAAGGACCAACTGGCGGCCCTTTCCCCCGGAGCCGCGGGCAGCGAGCTTGTCGTTGAAGCCGTCGTTCTGCGCGAGAACCTGGTCAAGCTCACCGGCATTCCGCTGGTGTTCCGCGTGCCTTCCCTGCCGGAATTGCCTGCCAATACCCGCGTGCAACTGGCTGTCGGCGACATCGACCTGCTTGATCTGGACATACAATCGCGCTTCGTCGCGGCTATAGAGGTCGCTGCTTGAAATACGCGGCAAAATCAGGTTTGCCGGCAGTCTTGCCGGACTTCCGGACGAGAATATCCTTTTCGATGATGTTTTCGATTCTGCTGCACGCTTTCCTGATATTCGGCATTGCACTGGTGCTGCCGGATCCGCGCAGCGCCGCAAATTTCCTGCAACCGCTGCAAGTGGTGCTGGTCAACAGCAAGTCAAAATCCAGGCCCGTCCACGCCGATGCGCTGGCCCAGCACGATCTGGACGGCGGCGGGAATACTGCCGAAGCCCGCCGCGCCAAAAGCCCGTTGCCCGCGATCAGCGACGACCGGAAGTTCACTCCCGAACAGCAAACCCGGCGCGTCGCGGCACTGGAAGAAGAATCCAAGCGCATGCTAACCAGACTCAAAAGCGATTACACGGCGGTGCCACCGGAACCCAAAAAGCGAAAAAGCGACTCGGACGACAACGGCGAGGAGCTGATGGAGAAATCGCTGGAAATCGCCCGCCTCGAAGCGCAAATCGACAAGAATTGGGATGCCTACCAAAAATTGCCGCGGCGCAAGTTCGTCGGCGCGCGCACCCAGGAATACCGCTTTGCGCAGTACATAGAGGATTGGCGGATAAAGGTGGAACGCATAGGCAACCTTAATTACCCGGAACAGGCGCGCCGCCAGCATATCTTCGGCAAACTGCAACTCAGTGTTTCAATAAACAAGGATGGCAGCCTGGAAAGCGTGGAGGTGAACAAGCCCTCGGGATACCCCTTGCTTGATGCGGCAGCGTTGCGTATCGTCAAGCTGGCCGCCCCCTACTCCCCGCTGCCACCCAACATCACCAAGGATGTCGACATACTGACCATCACGCGCACCTGGTCGTTTACTCCGTCCGACACGCTGCGCAGTGAATAGGGTCCGCCGATGAATACCGGAAAGCCCGGCTGATTTTCTTTAAAATGCGCCTAAATTTCCGCGCATTCAGGGTGCCTCTAAAAATGACAGACAAATACGCCGTGATCGGCAACCCCATCGCACACAGCAAGTCGCCGCAGATACACAAGATGTTCAGGGATCAGACCGGCGAAGACATCAGCTATGAAGCCATTCTTGCGCCGCCGGATGGCTTCGCTTCCGTTGTTGAACGCTTGCGCAAGGAAGGATACAAGGGCTGCAACGTCACGGTACCGTTCAAATTCGAGGCCAGCAATATAGTCAGCGACATCAGCAAAGAGTCTTTGGATGCGTTTGACGCAGGCCACAAAGCCGACGCGGTCAACACTCTTGTTTTCCGGGATGAGAAAATTATCGGGCATAACACCGATGGCATCGGATTGGTGCGAGATATCACGAACAACCTACATTTTGAAATTGCCGGAAAGCGCGTTTTGTTGATGGGTGCAGGCGGAGCGGCTTATGGTGTATTGCATCCGCTGCTGGATAAGCAGCCCAAAGAGCTGGTAATCGCAAACAGAACATTAGAGAAAGCAGTGCAATTCAAAAAGACCGTTGAACAAACCACACAATTTTTGACTACTTCAATCTCTGTCAGCGACTATCCGGCTTTATCTGGCAAGCAATTTGACCTGATCATCAACGCTACTTCCAGCGGCCTGTCCGGTGAAATGCCGCCGCTGCCGCCCGGCATCTTCGCGCCCGGCGCATTGGCCTACGACATGATGTACGGGCGCGAAACGCCGTTCATGGCTTTTGCCCGCGCACACGGCGCTGCCGCGGTTTCCGACGGCCTCGGCATGCTGGTCGAGCAGGCCGCGGAATCATTCTTCATCTGGCGCGGCGTCCGCCCCGAGACCCGCCCGGTCATCGCCGCGCTGCAACAGCAATAATGGGAAAATCACGCAGCTGGCTGTTGCGGTGGGCCTGGCGCGCGGTGGCGATATTATTCGCCTTGCTGGTCCTGTACCAGGTTTGGCTGTTCGCCCATATCTGCTGGTGGGTGAAATTCAATCCTTCCAGCAGCGCGTTCATGGATACCCGCCTCGAACTGATGCAGAACAAGAATCCGGATGCGACGCTCCAGCACCAGTGGGTTCCATACTCGAGAATTTCCGACAACCTGAAGCGCGCATTGGTCGCCGCCGAGGACGCGAATTTTGTCGACCATGAAGGTTTCGACTGGGAAGGCATACAAAAGGCTTACGAAAAGAATCTCAGGAGGGGAAAAATCGTCGCCGGAGGTTCCACTATCAGCCAGCAGCTTGCCAAGAACCTGTTTCTTTCCACCAGGCGCACGCCCTGGCGAAAGATCGAGGAGGCTGCCATCACGCTGATGCTGGAGTCGGTGATGGACAAGCAGCGGATCTTTGAGATCTACCTGAACGTCATCGAATGGGGAAACGGTGTGTTCGGCGCGGAAGCGGCAGCGCGGCATTACTACCAGACGAGTGCGGCCCAGCTCACCGCGGAACAGGCCGCCAGGCTTGCCGCAATGGTGCCCAACCCGCGCTACTACGACAGGCACCGTGAAGCGCGCGGCCTGCAACTCAAGACAGCCATCATTCTGGAACGCATGAACGATGCGGAAATCCCCTGAGCGACGGAACAATGATATCTTTGCATTATTGATACTTCCATAATTCACGACATCCTTGTCGTCATTGCGAACGAAGTGAAGCAATCCAGCAAGACCAAGATGCCTTTTTTAAACCATCTGGATTGCCACGTCGGCTTTGCCTCCTCGCAATGACGGTGCGTTCTGGATTGCCGCGCCGGCTACGCCTTCTGATGAAACTACTGGTGGAACGACTAGCCATCCCACTAAGCAACCAGAA
>JAJZEQ010000315.1 GCA_021851345.1 Pseudomonadota bacterium | reverse complement strand
GCTTTTTACGACTCGCTGGTGCTGGGAGGTGCCATCATTCTGCACCATGTCGGAAAAGCCGCCAGCCTTGCCGATGCCGCCGCACAGATACGCTCCGTGCTCGATTCCGGCCGCGCCGCCAGAAGGGTGGCGTGATGAGTGAATACCTTGCGGTCGCCGCGGCGGATGAACTGCAACCGGCGCAGATGAAACGCATCTCGGTCGGCGGCAAACGCCTGCTGTTGTGCAACTCCGCCGGCACGCTGTACTGCGTGGATGAAATGTGCAGCCACGAGGATTATTCCCTGTACCTCGGCTGCATCCAGGATGGCAAAATAAAATGCTCATTGCACGGCAGCTATTTCGATCTCGCCACCGGCCAGCCTGTTTGTGACCCTGCGGATGTGCCGTTGTGCACCTATCCGGTAATGGTAGACGCGGGCCGGGTGTGGGTCAAAGCCTGAAGCGGTTATTTTCCGAAAGTAGAACCCCGCGCAGGCAGCTTTTTATTTTGTGTCTGTCTTCCAGGTCCCCCCCAGGGCCGTGATCAGTCCCGCGTTGGCGAGCAGCCTTCGCCCGGTGATGTTGAGGCTGGCTTGTTGCGCACTGAGCGCTGTCGCCTGCGCAATCACGACATTCAGGTAACTTACCGTGCCGGCCTGGTACTGGTTCTGGGTCAATAGCAACGCTTCGGCTGCAAAACGGGTTGCCGAATCCTGCGCGGCAGTTTCATCGGCCAATTTGCGCAGCGCGGCGATATTGTCTTCAACTTCCTGAAAGGCGGAGAGCACAGTCTGGCGATATGTGGCGACGCTGGTGTCATAGACCGCAATTGCGGCACTCTTCTGCGCGGAGAATGCGCCGCCATTAAACACGGTCATCGCGAGGGATGAGCCTACAGACCAGAAGCGATTGGGCAGCGTGAAAAGTTGCGAGAAGCTGGAATTCTGGTAGCCGCTGTTGCCGGACAGGGTCAGAGCCGGAAAAAACGCTCCCTGTGCCACGCCAATCTGGGCATTGGCTGCTGCCATACGGCGCTCGGCGCCGGCGATATCGGGGCGCCGCTCAAGCAGGGCGGAAGGCAGGGCCAGCGGAACCGCCGGCAGCGTTGGCAGCCCGTTGGCGGGCTTGATCTCGAAATCGGCCGGGGGCTTGCCGATCAACACGGCGATAGCATGTTCCAGCTGGGCCCGCTGCACGCCCAGATCAATGGCCTGGGCCTGGGTCGATTTCAGCTGCGTCTCCGCCATCGCAACATCAACGCGGCTGTCGACACCCGCCGCATAGAGGTTTTGGGTGATCTGCAGCGTGCGTTCGTAGGCCTTGCCGGTCTGTTCGAGCAGACGCCGCTGCTCGTCGTTGATGCGCAACTGGAAATAGGACAGCACCAGCGTGCTCTGGGCCGACAGCAGCGCGGCCTGCAGATCCGATTGACTGGCCTGGGCCGAGGCTTTACTGGACTCGACACTGCGTCCGATTTGCCCCCAGATATCCGGTTCCCAGCTGGCGCCCATGGTGGGGCGCACAATGTTGTAGATCGGCGACCCGGGCGTCACGGTTGATGTGCCGACCGTTGATGAAGGGGAAGAACCCTGTCCACGTCCGACCGCCAATCCGACGCCCAGAGTTGGATAATAGCTGGCCTGGGCCACACCGAGCAGTGCCAGCGCTTGCCGGTATTGCGCGGCAGCGGCTACCACGTTCTGGTTAGATACCTCGACCTGCGATACCAGACTGTTCAGTTCCGCGTCGTCATAAATTTCCCACCAGTTGCCGCGCGGCACCCCGTCCCTGGGCTCGGCCGGTTTCCAGTTTCCGGCCTCCTTGTAGGCGGCCGGCATTGCGACATCGGGGCGATGGTAGTCCGGGCCGACCATGCAACCGGTCAGCAGCAGGACAAGCAACAGAGCAAACGTCTTCAAGATGTGTTCCTGTCATTCATGGCGTATAGAGGGGAGAGCAGGCTTGCTTCCCGGCCAAATATCCAGGCACCAAAGCCGGAAACGGTCGAGATACAGATAGACCACCGGGGTAGTATACAACGTCAACAACTGGCTCAGAATCAGTCCGCCGACGATGGAAATGCCCAGCGGCCGCCGGAACTCGGCACCGTCGGAGAAACCGATCGCCAGCGGCATGGCGCCGAATAATGCGGCCATGGTAGTGATCATGATAGGACGAAAACGCAGCAAACAGGCTTGCCGGATCGCGTCGCGCGGAGACAGTCCGTCGCGCCTTTCGGCATCGATCGCGAAATCTATCATCATGATGGCATTTTTCTTGACGATGCCGATCAGCAGGATGACGCCGATCAGCGCGATGATGGAAAACTCCGTACCGAAAGCCATCAGCGCCAGCAGGGCACCGACTCCGGCCGAAGGCAGGGTTGACAGGATGGTCAACGGATGAATCAGGCTTTCGTAGAGTATGCCCAGCACCAGATAAACCGAGATCAGCGCGGCGAGTATCAGGAAAGGCTGGTTGTTGAGCGATGCCTGAAATGCCCTCGCGGTGCCCTGGAAATTGCCCTGCACCGAGCTCGGTACGCCAAGTTTTAGTATCGCGTCGTTGATGGCCTGCGTCGCATCGGACAGTGAAATGCCGACCGGCAGATTGAAAGACAGCGTAGCTGCGGCGAATTGTCCCTGGTGATTGACCACCAGCGGTGTAGCCGTCGGTTCATAACGCACCAGCGAGTCCAGCGGCACCTGGGCCGTTGTCCCGTTGGGGCCGGGCGCGATGACATAAATATCCTTCAGTGTTTCCGGACTCTGCAAATATTGCGGCGCCGCCTCCATGACGACACGGTATTGGTTGAGCGGGTTGTATATCGTCGATACCAGGCGCTGGCCAAACAGGTCGTTGAGCGTGGAGTCGATCAGAAATTGCGAAACACCCAGCCTTGCCGCGGCGTCTCTATCCACCACCAGCGTGGTTTGCAAGCCTTTATCCTGCTGGTCGGTGTTGACGTCGGCAAGCTGCGGCAGTTTGCTCAGGGCCTCGCGGATGCGCGGCTCCCAGGTGCGCAGTTCGCGGATGGTGTCGGCTTGCAGCGTGTACTGGTACTGGGCGTTGCTGGGACGTCCGCCGACCCGGATATCCTGTTGCGGTTGCAGGTACAGGCTGGAGCCCGGTTCGCGCGCGATTTTGGGACGCAGGCGCGCGATGATCTGGTCGGCAGAAATTTTCCGCTCCGCGAGCGGCTTCAGCGACACGAACATGAA
This sequence comes from Pseudomonadota bacterium, assembly GCA_021851345.1. Taxonomy (GTDB): domain Bacteria; phylum Pseudomonadota; class Gammaproteobacteria; order Burkholderiales; family Gallionellaceae; genus Gallionella. Next base: position 1,794 of record JAJZEQ010000315.1, on the reverse strand, counting down.
GCCCGAGTTGCGCTGTCCGCCCCCGGTGAAAGCGATGACGTTGTCCACACCGGGGTCCGAGTGCACGATGTCCACATAGCTGGCCAGTTTTTCGCGCATCGCCTGGAAGGAAATACTCTGGTCGGCCTGGATGATGCCTATCATTCGTCCCACGTCCTGCTGGGGGAAGAATCCTTTCGGTACGATGCTGTAGAGATAGATGTTGAGTCCTATGGTGGCCGCCAGCACCAACAGCATGATGCGACCGTGGGCCAGCGCCCAATCGAGGGAGATGCGATAGCGGTTCAGCGCGGCGGCAAAGAATCGCCCGCTGGCATGGTACAGGCGCCCGTGTTGTTCCTCTTTGCGCGGCCTAAGCAGGTGCGCGCACATCATCGGCGTGGTGGTCAGCGACAACACCAGCGAGACCAGAATGGCGGCGGAAAGCGTGACGGCAAATTCGCGGAACAGCCGCCCGATGATGCCGCCCATCAGCAGGATGGGGATGAACACCGCAATCAGCGACAGACTCATAGACAGCACGGTAAAGCCGACCTCGCGCGCGCCGCGCCGCGCGGCGTCGAATGGCGAACTGCCGTTCTCGATATGGCGCGACACGTTCTCCAGAACCACCACCGCATCGTCGATGACGAAACCGGTAGATATGGTCAACGCCATCAGCGACAGCATGTTCAGGCTGAAGCCCGCCAGGTACATGACCGCAAACGTGCCAACCAGGGACACCGGCACGACGATGCTGGGTATCAGCGCCGCACGGCCATTGCGCAGGAACAGGAACACCACCAGCACGACGAGGATCACGGAAATGACCAGTGTACGTTCGACCTCATGCAGCGAAGCGCGGATAGTCGGCGTGCGGTCCATCACCACATCGAGGTCGATCGTGCCCGGGATGGAGGCGCGCAACAGCGGCAGCAGGCCGCGCACGCGGGCCACGGTTTCGATGATGTTGGCACCCGGCTGGCGGTATACGATCATCATCACCGCGGGCTTGCCGTTGAACAGTCCGGCGTTGCGCACGTCCTGTACCGAATCCTCGACACTGGCGACATCGCCGATGCGCACCGCCGCGCCGTTGTGGAACGCGACGATCACCGGTATGTAGTCAGCCGCAGTCCTGGCCTGGTCGTTGGCCAGAATCTGCAAGTGGCGATCCCCGTCTTCGAAAGCTCCCTTGGGCCGGTTGGCATTCGTTGCGAAGATGGTTTTACGCACATCTTCAGCGCCTATGCCGAGCCGGTTCATTGCCGGCGGATCGAGCTCGACGCGCACCGCAGGCAGCGAGCTGCCGCCGACCGTGACCTGGCCTATTCCGTCGAGCTGAGAAATCTTTTGCGCCAGGATGGTCGAGGCGGCATCGTACATCTGGCCGCGCGACAACGATGCCGAAGTCAGCGACAGGATGATGATGGGTGCATCCGCGGGATTCACCTTGCGATAGGTCGGGTTGTTGGGCATGCCGGCCGGCAGCAGCGTGAGTGAATCATTGATGGCAGCCTGCACGTCGCGCGCGGCGCCGTCGATGTTGCGGGAAAGATCGAATTGCAGGATCACGGCGGTATTGCCCAGCGAACTGCTGGAGGTGATCTCGGTGATGCCGGCAATCGTGCCCAGCGACCGTTCAAGCGGGGTGGCTACCGTTGACGCCATGGTTTCCGGGCTGGCGCCGGGAAGCGCAGCCTGCACGGCTATGGTCGGGAAATCGACCTGCGGCAGCGGCGCCACCGGCAGCAGGGTGAACGACACGGCACCGGCCAGAGCCAGGCCCAGCGTCAACAGCGTGGTCGCGACCGG
>JAJZEQ010000046.1 GCA_021851345.1 Pseudomonadota bacterium | reverse complement strand
ATAATGTGCGGCTTGTCGCCACTGAGGCGGCATTGGTTCATCGTTATCTGACCTGCCTCCAGCGCGTACGCAAATCGCGCCTGTCTTAAAGCCCTCACAAGATTCTCTCGGGTTTTCCGGTTAGCAACGATGTTTTATGCGCCGGTCTATCTGTCTGCCCGTTCCAACGGGTAGTTTTTACTGCCTGCGCTCACCTGGGGAACTACAGAAGTTCGTCATGCCGGAATACGATTAGGCATCCAGTTAGTTTTTAACTGGGTGTTGACTTGTGTCCGTGTGCCGATATGGATTCCCTTCGATAATAAAAAGGAAGCAAGATGTCATTTGAAAATCTGAATTTAAACGCCGCCATTCTCAAGGCGATCGCCGAAACCGGCTACACCGAACCCACGCCGATCCAGGCACAGGCCATTCCCGAAATCATGGCCGGCCACGACCTGATGGCTTCATCCCAAACCGGCAGCGGCAAGACCGCCGCGTTCATTCTGCCCGCGCTGAATCGTCTGGCTACGCCCTCCGCATTGCCGGGCAAGGGCCCGCGCGTGCTGGTATTGACCCCGACCCGTGAGCAGGCGCAGCAAGTCTGCGATGCAGCAACAAAATATGGCAAGAACATGCGCTTCAAGATCATCAGCATCCTGGGCGGCATGCCATACCCGGTGCAGAACCGTATGCTGTCCGGCCATGTCGATATTCTGGTCGCCACCCCGGGACGCCTGATCGACCACCTGGAACGCGGTCGCATTGATTTTTCACGCCTGGAAGTGCTGATCCTCGACGAAGCGGATCGTATGCTGGATATGGGTTTTGTCGACGATGTGGAACGCATCGCCAAAGCCACTCCCGCAACACGCCAGACCCTGCTGTTCTCCGCAACGCTGGATGGCGTGGTCGGTAATCTGGCCTCGCGTTTGCTCAAGACACCTAAGAAAATTTCCGTGTCGGCGGCCAAGGACAAGCACGAAAACATCGAGCAACGCATGATGTTTGCCGATGACGTGGCGCACAAGAACAAGATGCTCAGCCACCTGCTGACCGACGCTGAAATGAACCAGGCGCTGGTGTTCACCGCCACCAAGCGCGATGCCGACACCATTGCCGACCAGCTCTCCGCCCAAGGCCATTCCGTTGCGGCACTGCATGGCGACATGAACCAGCGCGAACGCAACCGCACCCTGCTCAACATGCGTAACGGTAATGTGCGCATCCTGGTGGCCACCGATGTGGCGGCACGCGGTCTCGACGTGCGCGGCATTTCGCATGTGATCAACTTCGACCTGCCCAAGTTCGCCGAGGACTATGTGCACCGCATCGGCCGTACCGGCCGCGGCGGCTCTACCGGCATCGCCATCTCGTTCGCGTCAAACCGCGATGCGCAGTTGCTGAAGCGCATCGAGCGCTACACCGAGCAAAGCATCAAGATGCACACCATAGTAGGACTGGAGCCCAAGTACAAACTGCGCACCGGCGGCCCGACATCGGATCGTCCGCGCAGCAACAGCGGTCCGCGCCGCAGCAGCGGTGGCGGTTTCGGTGGTGGCAGCAACGCCGGCTTCCCCGCCAAAACCGGCAACGGTTTTCACCACAGCGCGCCGGATAGCCGTCATAGCCATGCCGGACGCAAGGAAGGTCATGGCCAATGGCACGGTCAAGCCAACGGAAATACCGGCCACACACTGGGCGTTGGCGGCGGTCAAGGGTTTGGTGGCGGCCAGGGTGCCGGCCAGCCGCGCAGTCAGGAACGCAGCTTCGGCAACAACCAGAATCGCGGCGGCAACAGCGCCCCGCGCCGCAATGGTGATCGTCCAAGTTTTACACTCGGGCGTGGCAACAATGGCAATACCCGTTAATCGGTGATTGCTTGACGCAAAAAAGCACGCTCAGGCGTGCTTTTTTTGTAATGTAATTTTGCCGCAAGATAGACTGACTCAGGTTGGTTTGTTCAAATGGAATCTGGCGTACCCTCACTTCAGAAGGACAGATTCCCAATCAAGATTGTCAACAATTAGAGCTGCATGATATTCTTGCCCGACCTTATATGATCTTAAGAAATATGTCCGTATCCATCAAGACTCCAGAAGAAATCGAAAAAATGCGTGTCGCCGGCCGGCTGACCAGCGAAGTTCTCGATTACATTACCCCTTTCGTCAAGGCTGGCGTGACGACCAACGAACTGGACAAACTCTGCCATGACCTGATCGTAAATGTGCAAAAAGCGATTCCCGCCCCGCTCAACTACGCACCCGGCGGGCACAAGCCCTACCCGAAATCGATTTGCACCTCGATCAATCACCAGGTATGTCACGGGATACCCAGCGATAAATCGCTCAAGAATGGCGATATCGTCAATCTGGATATCACCGTCATCAAGGATGGCTATCACGGCGACAGCAGCCGGATGTTCTGCGTCGGCGAGCCGTCGATCCAGGCAAAACGCCTATGTGAAATCACCTATCAGGCGATGTGGCGCGGCATATGCGTGGTCAAAGCGGGCGCATACCTAGGTGACATCGGCCATGCTATCCAGAGTTTTGTCGAGCCACTGGGTTACAGCGTGGTGCGTGAATTCTGCGGACACGGCATAGGGCAACGCTTTCACGAAGAACCGCAAGTGCTGCATTACGGAAGGCCAAAGACCGGCCTGAAACTCGAAGCGGGCATGACCTTCACCATCGAACCGATGATCAATGCCGGCAAGGCGGCCATCAAGCAACTGGGCGACGGCTGGAGCGTGGTAACCAAAGACCACAGTCTTTCGGCACAATATGAACACACCATACTGGTTACCGATTCCGGCTATGAAGTTTTGACTGTTTCTGATGGCTGCCCACCCCCGCCAAATTCCTGATAGAACTGCTGGTCATCTGACCATGGGGGCAAACGACGCCTGCCGTGTCGTTGGCCATGGTTCAACCGCCGAACTGCGCAACTCATTGCGCGACGATCGCCTGACCCTGGAGCAAGCCTTCCTGAAACACAACAAGGTGGCGCGCCTGCTGGGCGCACACAGTCGGCTGATAGACCGTTATCTGCAGCGCGTCTGGCGGCAACTGCTGCTGCCGCACCAACTTGCGCTGGTCGCAGTGGGCGGCTACGGACGCGGCGAACTGTATCCCTACTCGGACATTGATTTGCTGATCCTGCTGGATTCGGAACCCGGCGAGGATTTGCAACAAAAGTTGCAGCAACTGATCGGCATGCTATGGGACATCGGCATGGAAGTCGGCCACAGTATCCGCACGATAGACCAATGCATCAACGAATCGGCCGACATCACGGTGCAGACCAACTTGCTGGAGTCGCGCCTGCTCACCGGAGATGCCAAACTGTTCTCCGATTTGCATGAGGCGGTAAAGCGACACCTCGATCCCCGGCAATTTTTCCTTGCCAAGCTGGATGAACAGCAGCAACGCCACAAACGCTTCCTCGATTCGGACTTTAACCTTGAACCCAACCTGAAGGAAAGTCCGGGCGGCCTGCGTGACCTGCAAACCATCACCTGGATTGCGCGTGCGGCGGATTTGGACACGCGCTGGGCGGGGCTTGCCCAGGCCGGCATCATCAGCCCGTCCGAGGCGCGCCTGATTGCAAAGCACGACACACTGCTGAAAACACTGCGTGCGCGCTTGCATTATCTGGCCGGCAGGCGCGAGGACCGGCTGATTTTCGAATTTCAAACCTTGCTGGCCGAGCAAATGGGCATCAATGCTTCTGCCAATCGCCGCGCAAGCGAGCATTTGATGCAACGCTACTACCAGACCAAGTTGGCGGTGCGCCAGTTCAGCACCATCATGCTGCAGCATTTGCACGACCATTTGTTTCATGAAACACCCCCGCAGCATGCCCTGAATGAACGATTCCGCGTTGTCGGCACCTTGCTGGACATCAGGGATGACAAACTGTTTGAGCATTCACCAGATTCGATCTTTGAGCTGTTCCTGCTGATGCAGCGGTACCCCGAATTGACGGATCTCAGCGCAAACACGCTGCGCGCATTGTGGCGGGCACGTTACCGGGTCGACGCGGCTTTCCGCAAAAATCCGCTGAACCGGTCCCGCTTCATGGAAATACTGAGCCAGCCCAAAGGGGTGGTTCACGCATTGCGGCGCATGAATCAATACGGCATTCTCGGCCGGTATATACCCGCGTTCGGACGCATTGTCGGGCAAATGCAGCATGACCTTTTTCATGTCTATACGGTGGACGAACATATCATGATGGTGGTGCGCAACCTGCGCCGTTTTGCCGTGCCGGAATTTGCGCATGAATTTCCGCTGTGCAGCAAATTGATCGGCGAATTCGCCCGCCCGGAGGTGTTGTATGTTGCCGGCCTTTTTCACGATATAGCCAAGGGTCGCGGCGGCGACCATTCACAGCTTGGTAAAAAGGATGCGCTTGCATTCTGCGTAAAACACCGGCTCAGCCGCGACGACACCGACCTGGTGGAATGGCTGGTCGAGCAACATCTCAGCCTTTCCGCCACCGCACAAAAACAGGATCTGTCCGACCCGGAAGTGATCGCCGCCTTTGCCAAAAAGATCCGGAATGACCGCTATCTTGTCGCGCTGTATTTATTGACGGTAGCGGATGTGCGCGGCACCAGCCCAAAGATATGGAATGCATGGAAGGCCAGGCTGATCGAGAACCTTTACCATGCAACCCGGCGATTTCTGCGCGACGGGAAAGCGGCCAATCATCTGGACAATATCCGCACCCAGGCCGCAACCGTGCTCAGCCTTTATGCGATGGCGGCCGAGTCTTACCGGATGCTATGGGCACAGCTGGATGACAATTATTTCCTGGATCACGAGGCGCAGGAAATTGCCTGGCATACACGTTTGCTCGCATTCAAGGTAAACACCGCTGTGCCTATCGTGAAGACGCGGCTGAGCCGCGCGGGCGAGGGTCTGCAGGTGATGGTCTATTGCGTGGACCAGCGCGGATTATTCGCGCGCATCGGTGATTTTTTTGCGCGCATGAGCTACACCATAGTTGAAGCCAAAATCCATACCACCCAACACGGTTATGC
>JAJZEQ010000072.1 GCA_021851345.1 Pseudomonadota bacterium | reverse complement strand
ACCAATGCCAGCGGAGTACGCTCGCCGATAGCGAACGCCTCGGCGCGATAAGTGTTGAAGCCCATCAGCGTGACGGCAACGTCGGCCACCGGCACTTGCCAGGGGCCGACCATCTGGTCGCGCGCGGTCATGCCGCCGACGCTGCGGTCGCCGATGCTGATCAGGAAGTTCTTGTTCGCCACCGACGGCAGGCGCAGCACCCGCGCGATCGCATCATCCAGCGCAATCTTGCCGATGTCGCACGAAGTCAGCCGCTGCGTCTCGCGCACCACATTGCGCGTCATCTTCGGCGGCTTGCCGAGCAGTACCGACAGCGGCATGTCCACCGGGTAATCGCCGAATTCCTTGTCATGCACGGTAAGCTGGTCGTCAGCGGTCGCGACGCCGATCACCGCGAACGGGCAGCGTTCGCGCTCGCAGAACGCGCGGAATTCATCCAGCCGTTCCGGCGCGATCGCCAGCACATAGCGCTCCTGCGATTCGTTGCACCAGATCTGCCTGGGCGACATGCCGGTCTCGTCCAGCGGTATCTTGCGCAACTCGAAACGCGCGCCGCGCCCGCCGCCGTGCACCAGCTCGGGCAGCGCGTTCGACATGCCGCCCGCGCCGACGTCGTGTATCGACAGGATGGGATTGTTTGCGCCCATCTGCCAGCAGCGGTCGATCACCTCCTGCGCGCGGCGCTGCATCTCCGGGTTGCCGCGCTGCACCGAATCGAAATCCAGCTTTTCGGCATTGCTGCCGGTGTCCATGCTGGAGGCGGCACCGCCGCCGAGGCCGATCAGCATGCCCGGGCCGCCCAGGTGCACCACCAGCGCGCCGACCGGCAGCTCGTGCTTGTGGGTGTGTATCGCCGCGATGTTGCCGACCCCGCCGGCCAGCATGATGGGCTTGTGGTAGCCGCGCATCTCGCCGCTGACGCTCTCTTCGAAAGTGCGGAAATAGCCGGCCAGGTTCGGGCGGCCGAATTCATTGTTGAACGCCGCGCCGCCGATCGGGCCGTCCAGCATGATCTGCAGAGCAGTGACGATGCGATCAGGTTTGCCGTAACTTGCTCCCCCACCCTGCCCTCCCCCGGTGGGAGAGGGTTCTGCTCCCTCTCCCATCGGGGGATAACCAGCGACTTGTCCGCTTGCGGGCTTAGTCGAATGGCTAGTAGTTCCATCAGGGTTGGGGTGGGGGTCGTACTTTTCCCACGGCTGCCCGAAGCCCGGGATGTTCAGGTTGGAAACCGAGAAGCCGGTCAGCCCGGCCTTGGGCTTGGAGCCGGTGCCGGTCGCGCCCTCGTCGCGTATCTCGCCGCCGGAACCGGTCGCGGCACCGGCGAACGGCGCGATCGCAGTGGGATGGTTGTGCGTCTCGACCTTCATTAGCGTGTGCGTCAGTTCGTCGCTGAACGCGTAAGCACCATCGGCGCGCGGATAAAATCGCTCGATGCGCGCGCCCTCGATCACCGACGAATTGTCGGAATACGCCACCACGGTGCCTTGCGGGCTGACCTTGTGGGTGTTGCGTATCATGCCGAACAGCGACATGGATTGCGCCTCGCCGTCGATCACCCAGTCGGCATTGAATATCTTGTGGCGGCAGTGTTCGGAATTGGCCTGCGCGAACATCATCAGCTCGACATCGGTGGGATTGCGCTTCAGCTTTTTGAAATTTTCGACCAGGTACTCGATCTCGTCCTGCGAAAGCGCCATGCCCATCTCGAGATTGGCCTTCGCCAGCGCAGCGCTGCCGCCCTTCAGCACATCGACGCTGGCCAGCGGTTGCGGCGCGCCGTGCCGGAAGATCTTTTCCGCCGCGCTATCGATATCATCAAGCACCGATTCGGTCATGCGGTCATGCAGCAGCGGCAATATCGCCGCTTGTTCACCCTTGGTCAACATCCTGCCATTTGGGGTTTTCAGGTAATACACCACGCCGCGCTCGATGCGCAGCACGCCAGACAGGCCGCAATGCTGCGCGATATCCGTGGCTTTGGTAGACCAGGGCGAGATCGTGCCCAGGCGCGGCACGACGAGCACCCGCTGCATAGCTCCGGCCTGCCCGGGTTCACCGCTGTGTTTATCCAGACCCAGCACCCTGTCCAGCAACTTCGCCTGTGCATTGCTGAAAGCCGCGCCATGGCCCTCCGGCAATTTAGGCGCGGAAAGCGGCGGCGAACTTTTGACTGTGCTTTCGCGCAGCCCCCGCAAGAGGGACGCCGCGGGATTCCCGGAATCTTTGATTCCACCCTCGCGCAGTGCGGTGAAATAGCAGTGGCGCGTGTCAGCGACAACCACATCAGGTGCAACCCCGTGCAATGTGCTGCGCAGTTTTTCCAGACGAAACACAGACAGGGCGGCACAGCCGACAGAAACACGAAACATGGGGATGTCCATAATAAAAACCCGGGGCGCGATTATACTATGCGCCACACATATGAATGATCCATGAAAATGACCGAACGCGTCCCCGCCCCTGCCCCCGAAACCATTACCCGAAACCGGGTCATGGCTGAATTCCCGATACGCCCGCGCGACAGCCACAAGGGGATGTTCGGCTCGGTCGCGGTGCTCGGCGGCGCCTCCGGGACGGTAGGCGCGCCGCTGCTGGCGGCACGCGCGGCGCTAAAGCTCGGCGCGGGCAGCGTGCATGTCGGGTTGCTGGCCGAGAATGCGCCCGTTGTGGACGCGGGGCAGCCGGAGCTGATGCTGCACAGCGCGACAGATTTGCTTCGCCACCGCCCTCTCCCCAACCCTCTCCCGCAGGCGGGAGAGGGGGGAAAAGTGAAAAGCAATTTCAATCATGATGTGCTGGCGATCGGCTGCGGCCTGGGAACCTCGATTGAGGCACAAAAGTTCTTGCATGAAGCCCTGGTCAGCGACGTCGCGCTGGTGATTGATGCCGACGCGCTGAACCTCCTCGCCCGCCAGCCCGATCTGCGGGCGCTCCTGCACAACCGCAGGCAAGCCACCGTGCTCACCCCCCATCCCGGCGAAGCCGCGCGACTGCTGGGCTGCGAGAGCCGCGAGATACAGTCGGACCGCATCGCGGCGGTGAGGCAACTGGCACAAAAATTTTCTTGCAGCGCGGTACTGAAAGGCGCGGACAGCCTGTGCATCACCCGCGACGGTAAATTATTCGTCAACCAGACCGGCAATCCCGGCATGAGCAGCGCGGGCATGGGCGACGTGCTGACCGGCATGATCGCGGCCTTCATCGCACAGGGTATGACTGCGGACAACGCGATGCTGCTGGCCGTGCACCTGCATGGCGCGGCGGGTGATGCGCTGGCCGCACAAGGCATCGCGACTGGCATGACTGCCAGCGACGTCACCGAGTCGGCGCGCCGGCTGTTGAACCAGTGGCTGGGCAACTAGATTGGCCACACCGATCGACATATCCGAAGAGGCCGGCGTGCGCTACCTGCACTTCGGCTCGGAATGGGTGCAGGGCGCGATGCGCATCGCGCGCCCGTGGAACCTCGAGCTGGAATATACCCGCGAGATGATGGCGTCGCTATTGCTGCGCCAGGATGCAAACTGGCCGCGCAAGGTGCTGCTGATCGGCCTGGGCGCGGCCTCGCTGACCAAATTCCTGTATCGGCACTACCCGCTCGCGCATCTGACCATCGTGGAGATCGAACCCGCCGTGGTCGCCGCCGCGCGGCAATTCTTCAAGCTTCCTGAAGACCCCCGGCGGATCAACATCGTGATAGGCGACGGCGTGGAATATGTGCTGAACAGCACCAGGAAATTCGATCTGGTCCTGGTGGACGGCTACGATGAAAATGCAAGTTCCGGCGCGCTTGATACCCTGCCGTTCTATCAGGGATGCCGGGGCCGTTTGAACGGAGGCGGAATAATGTCGGTCAACCTGCTCACCAGCAGTCGCCGCTTCGATGGCAGCATAACGCGCATAGCAAAAGCATTCGATGATCGCGTACTGGCGTTTCCTTCATGCGAAAGCGGTAACGCCATCGCTTTGGCGGCGGACGGCGACCCTGTCGAAATCTCCGTCTGTGACCTGCGAGAAAAAGCGCTGGAACTGCACAAGGAAACCGGCCTGAACCTGATGCCTGCCATCGCGCGGCTGGAGCGGGCACAAAGTTGCCCGGGCGGCATCCTGAAACTGTAAGCCGCCCCCCAAAGCCAGGCTGCTGCCCCGGGTGCACGCGAAGCGATCCATTCCGGAAAGATGCCCGGCAGTACAAATCCATGGCACAATTAATCTGCAGGGAATCATCATTCTTTGTTCATTCAATCACGGGGAGAAATCATGGGCATGCTGATTTTTTTCGGATTCATCGCGGTGCTGCTGATCTACGCCGTCAGTCTGTACAACCATCTGATCCTCGTGAAAAACGATGTCGCCAAGGCGTGGGCCAACATCGACGTGCTGCTCAAACAACGCCATGACGAACTGCCCAAGCTGGTCGAGGTGTGCAAGCAATACAAACAGTTCGAGCAGGCCACACTGCAAAAAGTCATTGAGGCGCGCTCGCAGGTGCATGCCGCACGCGAACGCCAGGATATCAGCGCTGGGTCAGGCGGAAGGTGCATTGCGCGCCGGATTGGGCAACATCTTCGCGGTGGCCGAGGCTTACCCGGAACTGAAAGCCAATGAAAACTTCATGCAACTGCAGAACCGCATCACCTCGCTGGAGAACGGCATCGCAGACCGCCGCGAACTGTATAACGACTCGGCGAACATCAACAACGTGCAGATCGAGGTATTTCCTGCCAGCATCATCGCGGGCATGTTCAACTTCGGCGAAAAACCGCTGCTGGAATTCTCCGCCTCGGAGAAGGCGGATGTGGACATGAAGTCGCTGTTCGGCTGACTTTTAACGTCTGCCTATCATGCTGGATTCGCTACGCCGCGAATACGCGCAACTGGTCACTTCCGGTGCGCAGTTGTTGCTGCTGCTGATAGGACTCAAACTGGAGTCTCGCCAAGGCTGGCTGATTTGCCTGTCTGTCATGGCCGCAATCAGCATCCTGGCCTGGCTGTCGGCATTGAACCGGCTGCGCACGATACGCGATA
>JAJZEQ010000069.1 GCA_021851345.1 Pseudomonadota bacterium | reverse complement strand
GGCAAGGTTACCGCGGTCGACGAGGAACAGGATGCGGCGCGCGCCGGCGAACTTCAGAAGCCGATAAGCCAGGACAATCGCCAGTAGCGTCTTTCCCGAACCGGTCGCCATTTGCACGAGGGCGCGAGGACGATTTTCTCGCAGGGAACGTTCGATGTTTTCGATGGCTTTGGGCTTGGGCGGCCAAAGCTTATCGATCAAAGGTGGCATATTTTGCAGATTTGCCAGAAATGTTGCGGGTGCCAGTTGCACACCATGTGCAGGGTTTTTGCCTATATGCAGCACTGTAGCTTGCGGTAGGAGGCTGATCCACTCGGCAAGCATTTGCGGTTTGTGAAAGGCGAACACCGGGCGCGAGCGCGGTTGCGGATCGAGGCCATTGGTGTAGCGCGTTTCGATGCCGGTGGTCTGATAGGAAAAGGGCAGCGGGTCTCTCCAGCGCGGCAAACCATCCGGCAAGCCTTTGGTGTATTTGTCCGATTGGGTTTCTACACCGGTAAGAGTTACACCTTCTTTCTTGGCCTCGATCACCCCAGCGGCCTTGCCATCGACATACAACAAGTAATCAGCAAATCCATATCCGGGCAATGGAAACTCTCGAATCGCTACGCCAAGCGCTGCATGAATGTTAGCTTTGTCAGCGTCGCATACGTGCCAACCCGATTGCGTGAGCAAGTGGTCAATGGTGTCACGGGCTTTCTGTTCGGGGTTCTGGTTTTCGGTCATTGGTCTGAGCGTGTGTACCGTGACTCGGATTAGCGGCGAATCCTATCAGAATTCAGCCCATGTCTGGCTGCGATTGCCGCACAAACCCGCTTGGGTAAAGTTGCTCGAACCAGTAATTACTCGGCCTTTTTCCTGATCACCTTATTGAAAGGTCATGATGTAGAGCTTCGCGTGCAGATATTCAGACGGATAAGCGCGGACTTCCAACTTGCCTGGTTCAATCCATTCCACGAGCTTGCGGACAAGGTATTTGATTCCGGCACATGGTGCCACAATTGCAACGGAATTTGGATTTATTGGGACTCTTACTATGCGACAGAACGGAACGCAAGCACCGCATTGCTGCCGCCGAAGGCGAATGAATTGGACAATGCTGCCCGTATCGGCACATTGCTCCTTCCCTGGCCCAGAACATGATCCACTCCCGCACAATCCGCGCCGACTTCAGTCACATTGGCGGTGGGAGGGGCAGCCTGACGGTAAAGCGCAAGAGCGGTAATTAGCGCCTCCATCGCGCCGGCCGCCCCCAATGAATGGCCGTGCATGGATTTCGTGGAGCTCACCGGCAGTTTGCCGGCATGCTTGCCGAACACGGATTTTATCGATTGAATCTCGATGGCATCTCCCTCGACGGTCGATGTGCCGTGGGCATTCACATAGTCAATTTCATCGGGATGCAAACCACCGTCTTGCAGCGCCGCAACAATGGCGCGCGACTGGCCCGCGCTGTCCGGCCGGGCTATATGGGTTCGATCACAGGTATTGCCATAACCGACGATCTCGGCATAAATGCGGGCTCCGCGGGCGCGCGCATGATCCCAATTCTCTATCACCAGCGCGGCGGCACCTTCTGCCAGGGTAAGCCCGGAGCGGTTTTTGGAAAACGGGCGGGTGGCGCGATAAGCTGTCGCCTCATCCCCGTCTGACAAGACCCGCATCGCCTGCCAGGCACGTATGACGCCGTAGGACAATGGCGCCTCGGAGCCTCCCGCCAGCATCAGATTGACCCTGCCCTCGCGTATCAGCCTGAAGGCATCGCCGATCGCTATCGACGAAGAAGCGCAGGCTACCGTGCTGGTGACACACGGCCCCCCCAGCCCCAGCTGTATCGCAATATGGGATGCGGCCGAGTTGTTCATTGCCAGCACAACCGACAGGGGGGAAACCTTCTCCTTGTTTTCGAAATAAAGTGTCTGGTAGCCGCGTTCGATGGTCAGCGAGCCGCCGGAGCCGGTTCCCCAGCTCACCCCGTAATCATCCCTGCTGGCGGGTTTGGCAAGGCCGCTGTCCTGCCATGCGGACAAGGCGGAAGCCACCGCAAAATGGCTGAACCGGTCCATGGCGTTCGCCAACGGCGGCCCCAGGGTCTCAATCGGATTGAAATGGCTGCATGCGACCAGCGGCAATGCCAATGGCCGCGGGCTGTTGCCCAGGGTGTGATAACGGATTGCGGATTCGCCGCGCATGATGCGGGAGAAAAAATCCGCCACATCCCCTTCCCCGTATGGGTTGATCAATCCCAGGCCTGTGATCGCTACACGATGTCTTTTCACAACTGGCAATTTATTTTATTGCCTGGCGGCTTCTGATTTCTTTTAATTGCTGGAGCAATTCGCCGACCGTCTTGGGTGGAGGGATATCCGTGGGCACGGATATGCCGGTCTTGTCCTCGAACTCGAACAGCAATTCGACCTGCATAAGGGAATCAATGCCCAAATCCGTCAAGGTTGCCTCGGGCACGATCTTCTCTGTTTGCGCGGGACCGATCCGGTCTTTGAGAAAATTTCGTATCAACTCGAGGTCGTTTTTTTCGTTTTCGTGAGGCATAAACCAAAGCTCCTATAGTTTTTCTGAATCCGGCGTAGACAGGAAGTTTTTATAAAAATCAAGGCATGATACTACATCATCCATATGCCCCCATTATGACTCGCGCCGCGGCTCAATTTTCTCTGGAAGCCGGCTCCGGATTGGCCAAAATGATGGCCGGTTTAGCGACAGGGTCGCAGCCAGAGCGCCCAGCACAATCCCGGCAAGCATATCAACCGCAACATGCTGCTTGGTCGCAAGAGTCGAGTATGCGATGCCCGCGCACCACAACCAGTTGGATATGCGCACCACACGCGGAGCACCCACCTCCAGCAACTGCCGGCCAAGCCACGCCGCAGAGAAGACCGCCGTAGCCACATGGAGGGAAGGACACGCATTTCCGGCGGCATCCACGCCCTTGAGCATGGAAAAACCGTAACTGTTTGCCCAATCAATATTTGCCGGAGGCACTGCGGTAGGCCACAACAGAAAACAGGCCAAACCCGCCAGGCACAGGCCACCAACGGCCCAGCCGTAATTGATTAATTCGCGCCGCGTCGAAAACAGCGCCGGGGGCAGGGATACATACAACCACAGCGACACATACAAAAATATCGAATAAGGGTGGAACCCGACGACGTCATCCAGTGCAGTGACCGGCATTACGGTCACCGCAAAAACAGGGTGTTTCAGAAGGTAAATATAGCCGGTAAAAAAAGCCAGCATAAAAAGCGTGATGCCGGATGTTTTAAGGAAAAAATGGCTGCGCATTCTGGCCAGGATTTGAATGTGCCACGGAACTGCCTGGCCGGGGAATTGACTGGGGGATATTTTCATGCTGAAAGCAATGCATTCATTAAGCGCATCAATGGCGATCTGTTGCCGATATATAGCACATATCGGCCGAAATAATCCAGATGTCGTTACGCGGCCAGCTTATCGCAGCTGCTGTTGCTACGGGAATATCCCCCGGGTTAGAATGCCCCGCAGCCCTTCCCTTCCTTGGCAGGCTGCAAATGCGCAGGTTTGACGGTCAACCCGTTTGGCCCATGAAACGAAGTCCATTACCTCATCGCAGTTCTTTGGGAGACAGCAAAATGCACTGCAATAAAACATTCATACCGGCTGTTTGCCTGACTTTACTGATTGGCTGCGCCTCGCAACAAAAGACCGACACGGCGCAAGTCCCGGCAAACGCAGCATCGGCCTCCGCTTCAGCAGCTGCAACACCAAATGGGCGATTAGTGAAATCCAAGGATGGAACAATTGAAGGGGAAATCGTCGGCAAGCCGGCGCCCAAGAGCAAATTTGCCAAATTGCAAATCGGCATGAGCCCGGAGGAAGTCGTGAGTTTGATCGGAAATCCTGACGCCACAGACAGCCATATAACCGGCAAGGGATTCATCCCGTTCCACTTTAGCGGGGATACGCAACGCCTTGAAACCTTTTACAAGCACGAGGGACAGCTGACATTTTACAACACCAACAACTTCATCTCTCCAAACGCGCTGATTAAAATCGAGGTTAACCCGAAAGCAACCGGAATATCGAAGTAGCCCCGGCGACTGCGCGGGCCTCCCTGCAGGGAGGCCCGCATAACGCCCTGTCTTCGCGACATTGATGCTGCCATGGATCAACCCAATTAACCAAAACATGACGGGCCTGGAACAGCAGCTGCTTGAGGGAAGGCCGATGACTTTTCCTTGCCTCGTGTTCAGGCCGGATTTTTGCGGCATGACGGCGCAAAACAGGCACACCCCCCTTACTGCAAAGTATATTTGAAATGCTTCCCGACGCACCCTCCAATCTTGCGACAAAGGCAGGGCATCAAACCGCTGAAAATATTGTTCAGTTACCATTTTGGCGTGCCAGCCCCGTACTGCTATTCAGCACGCCTTTGCATTTGTTTTGCCTGGCGCTTGTCTTGCTGGCCCCCTCCCAGTGGCGATGGGCGCTAAGCGCCGTGATAGCGAATCACGTCCTGATCCTGGCATCGGTAATCTTGTCGCCGCGGGGCCGCCTGCTCGGGCCGAACATGACACGCCTTCCACCAGCGGCCGCACAACGCGGTGAGGTGGCACTTACCTTTGATGACGGGCCGGATCCACTGGTCACGCCCCAAGTGCTTGACCTGCTCGACCGTTACGGAGCCAAGGCCAGTTTCTTCTGCATAGGCAACAAAGTCCTGGCATACCCGGAGCTGACGCGTGAAATCATCCGGCGCGGACACAGCGTGGAAAACCATACCAACAGCCACCCCCATGCTTTTGCGCTGTTCGGACCGGCGGCCATGCGGCGGGAAATCGATTCGGCCCAAACAGCGATCTGCGAGACTACCGGCATCGCTCCGTCATTTTTTCGTGCGCCCATGGGTTTCCGCAACCCGCTGCTTGCACCGGTGGTTGCGCGCACCGGAATGCACTATGTCAGCTGGACTCGGCGCGGTTATGACGCCGTTGCAAAATCTGCCGAGCAGGTTTTGCAACGGCTGCAGCGCGGCCTTGTGGCCGGCGACATATTGCT
>JAJZEQ010000279.1 GCA_021851345.1 Pseudomonadota bacterium | reverse complement strand
CGAAGTAGGCGCCGGCAAGACCACGGTGTGCCGCTGCCTGCTCGAGCAGATTCCGGAATCCTGCGATGTGGCCTACATCTTCAATCCCAAGCTGACGGTGGAGGAATTGCTCTCGACCATCTGCGCCGAATTCGGCGTCACCTGCCCGCCCGGCAACACCAGCGTCAAGGTGTACATCGATTGCATCAACGCCTATCTGCTCGACGCCCATGCCAGGGGCAGGCATACGGTGCTGATCATCGACGAGGCGCAAAACCTTTCCGCCGATGTGCTGGAGCAATTGCGGCTGCTCACCAATCTGGAAACCAACCAGCGCAAACTGTTGCAGATCATCCTGCTGGGCCAGCCCGAACTGGCGGCGATGCTGGCGCGGACGGAACTGCGCCAGCTCGCGCAACGGATCATCGCGCGTTATCACCTGGGGCCGCTGGGCAAACAGGAAGTCGCCGCCTATGTTCAGCACAGGCTGGTGGTTGCCGGAGCGGAGCGCCTGCTGTTCCCGCTTGCGCTGATGGGCCAGCTGTACCGCTTGAGCGGGGGTATTCCGCGGATCATCAACGTGCTGTGCGACCGTGCGCTGCTGGGCACCTACGCCCAAAGCAAGGAACGGGTCGACCGCGCGACCCTGAAGCAGGCGGCGCGCGAGGTGTTCCACAATCCGGCGGCGCAACCGCGCAGCATGATGCGCCCCCTGCTGGCAGCTTTGCTGCTGGTCGTGCTGGCTGCGGCAATGTACCAGCTCCTGGTGCAGACCCGGCCACAGGCGAAAGCCGAAGTTCAGGCAGCGGCCACCAAGTCGGCAGCTGCATTGCCGGATGTACTGGAATGGCCGGCAAGCTATCCACTCTCGCGCAGCCATGAGATGGCCTACGCCTCGTTATTCAAGGCGTGGGGCTCAAGCTACCAGGGCGGCGACGAATGCCGCCAGGCTGAGGCCATCGGTTTGCTTTGCCTGTCCGCGCGCGGCGGGCTGAATGAATTGCGCCAGTTGAACCTGCCCGCAGTCCTGCTCATGCAAGACAGGCAGGGAAACAAATTCAATGCAACATTGACCGGCCTGGACAATCAATCCGCCACCTTTGCACTCGGCGACGCAAGCAGGACAGTTTCCCTGGGCGCATTTGCGGAGCAATGGTCCGGGCACTACACCCTGCTGTGGCGCAAGCCGCCGGTTGCAAGCAAGAAGCTGCGCCCGGGCGATCGCGGCCCGGATGTGGATTGGCTGGCCGGGCAACTCGCGCAACTACATGGCAAAGCGGCAGCATCCGGCAAAGGGCAAGTATTCGATGCAGCCATAATGCGTGAAGTCAAACAGTTTCAACTCGCTCAGGGCCTCGTTCCGGACGGTACTGTCGGGTTACAGACCATGATGCACCTGAGCGTCGCGGTGGACAAGACAGTGCCGAAGTTGCACCGCGAACAGGGAGCAAAGTAGCCATGTCGTACATCCTTGATGCGCTCAAGAAATCCGACCAGCAGCGCCAGCGTGGCGCAACACCGACATTGCAGGCCGCACAGCTGACAGTGGCTGCGCCCAAACGGCCCATGTTTATCTATTACGGCCTGCTTGCGGCGGTACTGCTGGTCACCGGAATCTTGATAGGCTGGTTGCGCCCGTGGCAAGCTGAGCAAGCGCCTCCCGCACCTGCGCTTCCCGGGGCAGAAGCTGTCACCGCGAAACCGCCGGTCCCGGTTTCGCAACAAGCCCCGGCGATTATGACCACGCCGGCGCCTTTGGCCGCACCGCCGGAAATGCCCGGCAAGACAGCGCAGGAAATTCCGGCACCGAATTTATCGCGGGCAGGGCAAGCTGTTCCCGGGGAGGTTGCCGTCAAGCCGGACAGCCCGGCAACCGCCGGCTCCGGAACACCTGCCACAGGAATACCTGGCTCAGGCGGCGCGGCGCTACCCGTTGCCGGCGCTGCGCAGGAGCAAAAAGCGATATCCATGGATGAACTGCCTGCCCAGATTCAGCGGGAGATTCCGGCCATGACGGTTCAGCTTCATGCCTACTCGAACCTGCCCGACGAGCGTATTGTCTATATCAATTCCAACAAGTTGCGGGAAGGCCAATCGTTGATGCCCGGACTCAGGCTGGAACAGATCACGCCGGACGGCATGATCTTCAGCTACAAGGGATATCGTTTCCGGCACGGCATCCGCTAGCGGCGGAAGGAATCAAGATTCAGCCGGTCACCCGCTTCGGACGCTGCTTCCGGCAAACCGGGATACGCCAATATTCAAATCACATCTGTTGCAGCGCCTCGACAAACACTTCGACCGGTTGCGCGCCGGAGATGCCCGATTTTCCATCGAACACGAAGAACGGCACGCCGGAGATGCCGAAATCCGCTGCGCGTGATTCATCGGCACGCACCGCATCCGCATACCTGTCACTCTCCAGCATTGCCAGCGCCTCGCTTTCGGGAATGCCAAACCCGGGTGCAAGCTTCGCCAGTGCGGCACGGTCTCCCACCGGCAAGGATTCGGAAAAATAGGCATGCATCACGGATTCGATGGCCTGGTCGCCCACCTGCTTCTCGGCGGCAAAATGCAGCAGGCGGTGAGCGTCGAAGGAATTGCCCCGCCTTGCCTTGTCCAGATGATATTCAAGGCCGGCTTCCCTGGCGTGCGCCGTTACCCGCGCGATCATCTCGTCCGCTTCCCGCAGGCTGATATTGTATTTGTGCGATATCAGCTCGTTTACCTTGCCGGGTTGCTGCCTGGGTGCATTCTGGTCGAGCTCGAAGCTGCGCCAGATCACGTTTATGTTTTCACGATTCGCGGACCGGGCGAGTGCCGCCTCAAAACGGCGTTTGCCGATATAGCACCAGGGGCAGATCACGTCCGACCAGATTTCAATTTGCATCATTTACTCCTATCACCTGACAAGTCTCCTGTTTCCATTGCTGCCTGACGATTGCAACCATCAGGGACGACCCACGGCTTGATTCTCCCTTGCCGCGGCATTCTACACATTTACCATTGTTTCTCCACTGTGCCACAGGGGGCAGCACACCCCGGTTGCACATAAATCAAATCGGCAATGTTCGTTAGCACACAGACCGGCGGCAACATCAGGTTCAATCTTCAGTCTCTGCCGGGATAACCTGCCAACTCAAGTGAAGGAATATTAAAATGAACAAGGATCCAGTCGAAGAAGTTTTAAAAGAGCCAGCCGAATTGCCGGAGATCCGCTTCCCCGTCAAAAGGCGTCAAATCGGTGAGGGATTCGCTGACAACAAGGATGATATAGAAAAACTGGGCAAGTTCGTTGCGGAGGCTTTCGCGGCGATAGCAAGTGCAACCGGGCTTTCCGATAAAGAGGTGCTCCGCGTCATCAAGGATACCGATGTCGAGATGCTAGACGATGTACTCAAGGACGGTACCAATGTAGATGCGCTCAAGGAGGGCATCCAGGAAGCCATCAAGAAAATTTCGATGGCGGTCGATCTTGATACGAAGCAGATCAGCGAAATCTTCACCGAGAAGAAGGATGCCGGTCTGGATGACATCGTTACCCGGCTTTATAACAAAGGCCAAGCCAACAGAGCGAAGTTTGGAAATTAAGCGGGGCTCTTGGAGAGCAAGACGCATCGGGTGATCAAAAGCTGCCGAAGTCCGTCTGTTTTATACGCGACAAATTGTCAGGCTGCATGGCTACCTGACAATTTGAACGATTTCGCATCCAAGGGATGCCGTCGCCCGACAGCTCACCGTCGGGTCTGGCAGCGGTCAAACGACCAGATCAAATGTGCCGGTTCGCTATCACACCCCTGTCGCCCCGCCTATCGGCACGCCGCATCGATCATCTGGCGGGCGATGCTCACCGGTTCCGGCAACGCTGGCAATGCGCTGCATGAGAACCATCTTGCATCTTCGATCTCCGACGGCTCGGGCTTGATGATGCCTCCTGTGTAGTCGGCAAAGAATGCCACCATCAAGGAGTGGGGGAACGGCCAGGACTGGCTTCCGAAATACCTGAGGTTGGTGATCGTTATACCCACCTCCTCCAGAACTTCGCGGCTTGCGCACTGCTCCAGGGTTTCGCCGGCCTCGACAAACCCGGCCAAAGCGCTGAATACACCGGGTCTGAATCGGGGGCTGCGGGCCAGCAACAGTTCATCGCCGCGTTGGATCAGCACCATCACGGCGGGAGAAATCCTCGGGTATGCGACCAGGCCGCATGCGGGGCACAACATCGCGAACTGCCCCGCCTTGATGGTTGTGGGCGCGCCGCACTTGCCGCAGTATCGGTGGTTCTTCTGCCAGTCCAGAAGCTGGATGGCGCGTCCGGCCAGATATATTTCCTCTTCGCCAGCCAGACTGAACAGGCTGCGCACCGGCATCAGCTCTCCGGGAATATTTTCGGGGAGCCGGTCCAGTTCGGCGGCATAGCAGGAAATCCCCTGCCATTCCCCGACCAGCAGCACACCCCTGGGAGTGCCGAAATCCGCTGCCCGGCCGCGCGGAAAAATATTTCCCCCGGTCCTGTCGATAGTGGCCAGCAGTTGATTTTCGCATCGAAGCAGCCAGTAGCCCAATTCGTTCATGGTGTTTTGAATCATTGAAATTGCTCAATAAGGTTGGCCAGGGCACCACTCTATCCGGTAACAGGCTCCCTCGCTGCAACACTCTGCCGCAGAGGTTCAGTCGGCGACGGGCGCTCTGGTCTCTTCCTGGTTGTGTCGGCGTTGCTCTTCCATCACCAGCATTCCCAATTCCTTCTTGAGATCGTTGAATTCGGCGGAACTCGGGTCGCGCGGATGCGGCATCGTGACGCTGACATTCTGCTTCATCCTGCCCGGGCGATAGGTCATGACGATGATCCGGTCGGCCAGGTAGATGGATTCTTCGATGCTGTGGGTGACGAAGATGATGGTCTTTTTGAACTCCATCCAGATGCGCAGCAACTCGTCCTGCAGGTTGCGCCGGGTCAGCGAGTCCAGCGCGCCGAACGGCTCGTCCATCAGCATGACAGGGGAATCGAGCGCCAGCACGCGGGCGATCGCGACACGCTGGCGCATCCCGCCGGACAGGTCTTTCGGGTAACGGTCGCGGAAGTCTTGCAATTT
>JAJZEQ010000329.1 GCA_021851345.1 Pseudomonadota bacterium | reverse complement strand
TGGCCCCATATCTGGGGCCTGAACAAGGACAGCATCAAAAACCCCCACTGGATCTATCCCGGCGACGTAATTTTTCTCGATCGTAACAGCGGCACATTGCGCATCGAGGAAAATGCCGCGGCCGGCGGGACCGCAAACACGCCAGCCAGCGGTGCGGGGGAAACGGAAAGCATAGTCAGGCTGTCACCCGAGGTGCGCGAAATCCCAAGCACCCATGATGCCATCCGGAGCATTCCCTTCAGCGTCATCGGTCCTTTCCTGTCTCAACCCCTGGTCATTGAGGCCGGCGCGCTTAAGAATGCCCCGGTATTGATCGGCGCCAGGGAAGGCCGCGTGGTACTTGGCAACGATGACGTCGCTTTTGCCAAAGGCGTACCTTCAGACAAGGGAGACCAGTGGCAGATTTACCGTCCAGGCAAAACTTTTGTCGATCCGGATACCGACGAAGTTCTGGGTATTGAGGCCGTTTTTCTGGGTAACGCGGAAGTAACCCGCCTTGCCGATCCCAGCACCATCAGGATACACCACGCAGTCGAGGAAATCAGCGCGGGAGACCTTCTGGTTCAGCCTTCCTTCGAGGCCGAAAATACCTATCTGCCCCGTGCACCTGAAGGCAATATTTCCGCGAGTGTCATTTCAATTTATGGCGGTGTATCACAGGGAGGGCAGAACTCCATCGTCGCCCTGAGCAAAGGCCAGCGTGACGGGTTGGCTAACGGCAATGTGCTGGCGTTGTATCGCAAGGGCGAAGAGATTAAAAGCGGGGGCAAACGATACACGTTACCGGATGAGCGTTATGGCCTGGTGTTCGTGTTCCGTGTTTTCAACAAAGTCTCATATGGCCTGGTGATGCAGACGAAACTGCCGGTGCAACTTCTGGATCACGCCAACACCCCATAAACCAATGACAGATGCAGGTTCGCTCAAGCACTGGCTGGCACTGAGCCTGACTCGGGGCTTGGGCGGCGAAAGCGCGCGGCGCTTGTTAATGGAATTCGGTTCCCCGGCGGCGATCTTTGCAGCATCCGCCGGCTCGCTCAGGGCTGTCGTCAAGTCCGACATCGCCGCCGAAATCAGCAAGGCCATACTGGAAGATATTGCTGCGCCCGCCCTTGCCTGGCTGGAAGACCAAAACAATCACGTCATCACCCTTGCCGACAGCGATTACCCCCAGTCTTTGCTGAATATTCCCGATCCACCTTTGTTATTGTATGTGAAAGGGCGGCTGGACCTGCTCAACCGGCCCGCCCTGGCCGTGGTCGGGAGCCGCAACGCCACGCCGCAAGGCATCAATAACGCCGAGGCGCTTTCCGGATCACTGAGTGATTCCGGGCTGTGCATCATCAGCGGCATGGCACACGGCATTGATGCCGCCGCGCACCGGGGTGCGCTGAGCGGGCAGGGTGGCAGCATTGCAGTGGTCGGCACGGGGCTGGATAAAATCTATCCTTCTGCCAATCGCGATCTGGCTCACTCGCTCGCGCAGCAAGGGGCGCTGGTCTCGGAATTCCCGCTCGGCACCCCGCCCTTGGCCGCAAACTTCCCGCGCCGCAACCGCCTGATCAGCGGCATGAGTCTCGGTTGCCTGGTGGTGGAAGCCTCGCTGCAAAGCGGTTCGCTGATCACTGCGCGCCTGGCTCTGGAGCAGGGCAGGGACGTGTTCGCCATTCCCGGTTCGATACACGCGCCGCAAAGCAAAGGCTGCCACGCTTTGCTCAAGCAGGGAGCCAAACTCGTCGAGACCGCTCAGGATATTCTTGAAGAGCTGGGTGGATCGTTTCACTCCCATGCACGACCGGCGGGCCCGGGAGGCACTGATTCAGGGGGGCGGGACTCCGCGTTGCTTGAACACATCGGCTTCGATCCGGTGGACCTGGACACGCTCCGCGTACGCTGCGGCTTGACGATAGCCGAGCTATCCGCCATGCTGTTGACACTAGAACTGGATGGCCGCATCTGTGTGCTGCCCGGCGGTTTGTATCAACGAATCCATTAACTCACTGCCCATAACCCACTACAAAGCCCATGTTTGAAATTCTGATCTATTTGTTTGAAAGTTATTTTGATGCGGGCAGTTATCCCGAGCCGGACAAGCTGTCGCGCAAACTATCAGCCGCCGGTTTTGAGGGCGACGAGATCAGCGAAGCGTTGACCTGGTTGTCCGCGTTGCAGGAGCAAAATCCCGATAGTTATCCCGCAAGCCTCGAGCATACCGGGCAGCGTCATTTTGCCGGGCTGGAATTGCAATTCATCGGCGATGAAGCGCGCCAGTTCCTGCTGTTTGCCGAACAGCAGGAACTGATTTCCGCGATCGAGCGTGAAATGACCATAGACCGCTCGGTTGCCCTGAGACAGAAAAATCTCGGGCTGGACAAGCTGAAACTGATCATGCTGATGGTGCTGTGGAATCGCCATCAGGACCTTGATCCGCTGCTGGTCGAAGAACTGCTCACTCCGCTGCATTCCGCGCAACTCCATTGAACCCGATACCAGACGCATGGCAACCAATCTACTGATCGTCGAATCTCCGGCAAAAGCCAAAACGCTGCAAAAATATCTGGGCAAGGATTTCACGATCCTTGCCTCCTACGGGCACGTGCGTGACCTGGTTCCCAAAACCGGCGCGGTCGATCCCGACCATGATTTTGCGATGAAATACGAAACCATCGCGCGCAACAGCAAGCACATGGATGCGATCGCCAAGGCTGCCGCCGCCGCAGATCACATTTATCTGGCGCCCGACCCGGATCGTGAAGGCGAAGCGATCGCATGGCATATTTCCGAATTGCTCAAGGCCAAGCGCGGCATGAAGAGCAAGGACATGCGGCGTGTGGTGTTCTACGAGATTACTCAGTCTGCCGTGCGCGAAGCGGTCGCCAACCCCCGCGAAATCTCCCAGCCGCTGGTGAATGCACAGCAGGCCAGGCGCGCACTTGATTATCTGGTCGGCTTCAATCTGTCTCCCCTGCTGTGGC
Source organism: Pseudomonadota bacterium (assembly GCA_021851345.1). GTDB lineage: Bacteria > Pseudomonadota > Gammaproteobacteria > Burkholderiales > Gallionellaceae > Gallionella. The sequence goes on along the minus strand of JAJZEQ010000329.1, from coordinate 2,116 downwards.
GCAAGATCCGTCCGGGACTTTCGGCGGGTCGCGTGCAAAGTCCCGCGCTGCGCATGATCGTCGAGCGCGAACTGGAGATCGAGGCATTCAAGAGCCAGGAATACTGGAGCGTGCATCTCGACACGAACAAGGATCACCTGCCGTTCACCGCCAAGCTGTTCCAGTATCAAGGCAAGAAAATCGAACAGCTCAGCATAACCAGCCAGGCCGAATACGACGCGATCCACGCCAAACTCAGCGATGCCAAGCTGCCGCCCAAAGTGGTGCGTGTCGAGAAAAAAGCCAAGCAGCGCTATGCCGCCGCACCGTTCACCACATCCACACTGCAACAGGAGGCGGTGCGCAAGCTGGGCATGACCGCAGATCGCACGATGCGCACCGCGCAATCGCTGTATGAGGGCGTGGACATAGGCGGGCAGACGGTCGGTTTGATCTCCTACATGCGCACCGACTCGGTGTCGCTGGCAAAGGAAGCGGTGCAGGAGATCCGCGATTACATCAGGGATAATTTTTCGTCCGAATACCTGCCCGCAACCCAGCCGGCCTACAAGAGCAAGACCAAGAACGCCCAGGAGTCGCATGAGGCGATCCGCCCTACCTCGATCCTGCGTACGCCGGACAGCATGCGCAGTCATCTGACTGCCGACCAGGCGCGCCTCTATGAAATGATCTGGAAGCGCACGCTGGCCTGCCAGATGGCGCCGGCGCGTTTCGACACCGTGAGCGTGGATATCCGCCTGGGCGGCGACACCACATTGTTCCGCGCCAACGGCCAGGTGCTGGTGTTCCCCGGTTTCATCGGCGTGTATATGGAAGACGTGGACGATGCGATAGAAGAGGAAGGCGGCAAACTCCCGCCGCTGGCCGAGGGCGATGTGCTGCCTGTCGACAAGCTGTATGGCGAACAGCACTTCACCCAACCGCCGCCGCGCTATTCCGAAGCCAGCCTGGTCAAGGCGCTGGAAGAGCATGGCATCGGCCGCCCGTCCACTTACGCCACCATCATCTCCACGTTGCAGGCCCGCGAATACGCTGTTCTGGACAAGAAACGCTTCATACCCACCGATGTCGGCCGCGTCGTCACGCGCTTCCTCACCGATCACTTCACCCGCTATGTGGATTACGGCTTCACCGCCCACCTCGAGGACGAGCTGGACGAGGTGTCCGAAGGCAAGCGCGACTGGATAGGCGTGATGGGCGAGTTCTGGAAAGGCTTTTCCAAACTGATCAAGGAAAAGGCCGACATCGACCGCCCGGTCGAACTGATCAACGAGGCCTGCCCGGAATGCGGCAAGCCGCTGGCCAAAAAGCTCAGCCGCTACGGCAGCTTCATCAGCTGCACCAATTATCCCGAGTGCAAGTACAAGCGCAGCATCAGCGGCGAATCACAGGATGATGCCTCGGCCAGAGTGGAACTGGGCGCACATCCGGACACCAATCAACCGGTACTGTTGCTGCGCGGGCCCTATGGCCACTACGTGCAACTGGGTGAGGCCGTCAAGGAAGACAAGGTCAAACCCAAGCGCGTGTCATGGCCGAAAGAGATGCCGCTGGAACAGGCCGATCTGGCCAGCGCGCTCAAACTGCTGGCACTGCCGCGCGAGCTCGGCGCGCATCCCGAGACCGGCAAGAAGGTCATCGTCAACATCGGACGCTTCGGCCCCTACATCGGCCACGACGGAAAATTCAAGTCCATCCCGCGCACGGACAGCATCTTCGACATCAGCCTGGAACGGGCTGCGGAATTGCTGGCCCAGGCCCGCGATGGCAACACCGTGTTGCGCGTGCTGGGCGATCACCCGGACGACAAGGCCAGCGTGGAAATCTGCAGCGGACGTTACGGCCCCTATGCCCGCCACGGCAAGATCAATGCAACGCTGCCCAAGGGCGTGTCGCCGGACGACATCACGCTGGATGAAGCGCTGGAACTGATCGCGGCCAAGGCGGCGAAAGGGCCAACCGGCAAAAAGCCCGCGGCCAAAGCAAAACCCGCCAAGGCAAAGGCAACCCCCAAGGAAACAAAGGCCAAAGCGGCCAAGCCCAAGGCTGTAAGCGCCAAGGCCGTAAGCACCAAAGCGAAGACCGCTGCAAAAGCAGCAAAACCTGTTGCCGAAAA
>JAJZEQ010000024.1 GCA_021851345.1 Pseudomonadota bacterium | reverse complement strand
AAATGGCAAAAACAGCAGTGGTCTATCATTCCGGTTACGGCCACACCAGGCGCATGGCCGAGGCCGTCGCCGAAGGCGCCGGAGCGAAACTGGTCGCGATCGATGCCGAAGGCAACCTGCCCGACAGCGGCTGGGAAATCCTGAACGCGGCCGATGCGATCATCATGGGCAGCCCGACCTACATGGGCAACGTGAGCTGGCAGTTCAAGAAGTTTGCCGATGCGTCTTCCAAGCCCTGGTTCACCCAGCAATGGAAAGACAAGGTGTTCGCCGGCTTCACCAACAGCGCGACGATGAACGGCGACAAGCTGTCCACGCTGCACTACCTGTTCACATTGGCGATGCAGCACAGCGGCATCTGGGCCGGCACCGGCCTGATGCCGAGCAACGCGAAGGCGGCACAGCGCAATGATGTAAACTACGTCGGTTCCTTCAGCGGCGCGATGGCGCAATCGCCGTCGGACAGTAGCCCGACCGAGATGCTACCGGGCGACCTCGAAACCGCGAAGGTGTTCGGCAGGCGCGTCGCCGAAGTGGCGGCCAGATTCAAGGGTTGACCGCCGCATCCCGAATCCCGATCGAGGGCCGTCTGCGAGCAATTCGCTGGCGGCCATTGACTATTGCATTCAGCTTTTACATTTATCCGGAAAGGCAACACCATGACCAAAACAAAATCCTACGCGGCACTCGATGCCGCAAGCCCGCTGGTTCCGTTCGAGATTCAGCGCCGCGACCCCGGGCCCGAAGACGTGCAGATCGAAATACTTTATTGCGGCGTTTGCCATTCCGATCTGCATACCGCGCGCAACGAATGGAAGAACACCATTTATCCATCCGTGCCCGGCCATGAAATCGCCGGCCGGGTGACCGCAGTCGGCAGCAAGGTGCGCGGCTTCAAGCCCGGCGACCTCGCCGGCGTGGGCTGCATGGTAGACAGTTGCGGACGCTGCCACTCCTGCAACGAGGGGGTGGAGCAATATTGCGAGAGCGGTTTTACCGGAACCTACAACGGCCCGGTGTTCGGCGGCGAGAACACCCACGGCGGTTATTCCCAGAGCATCGTCGTCAAGGAATCCTTTGTGCTGCACATCAGGCACGACCGGAAAGATCTGGCCAGCGTCGCCCCGCTGTTGTGCGCCGGCATCACCACTTATTCGCCGTTGCGCCACTGGGGTGCGGGACCCGGCAAGAAGGTCGGGATCGTCGGACTGGGCGGCCTGGGCCACATGGGCGTGAAGATCGCCCATGCGATGGGCGCCCATGTGGTGCTGTTCACCACGTCTCCGGGCAAGATAGCGGACGGCAAGCGGCTGGGGGCCGACGAGGTGTGCATCTCCACGGACCCGAAACAGATGGCCGCCCATGCTAACCAGCTGGACTTCATCCTGAATACCGTCGCGGCGCCGCACAACCTGGATCCGTTTCTGCAACTGCTCAAACTGGACGGCACGATGACCCTGGTAGGCGCACCGGCAGAACCCCACCCTTCGCCGGGTGTGTTCAACCTGATCTTCAAGCGCCGCCAACTGGCCGGTTCGCTGATAGGCGGCATAAGCGAAACCCAGGAGATGCTGGACTTCTGCGCGCAGCACAAGATCGTTTCGGATATCGAGGTCATCCCCATGGATTACATCAACACCGCCTACGAGCGCATGCTCAAGAGCGACGTGAAGTACCGGTTCGTGATCGATATGGCCAAGTTCTAGGGGACGCCGGCATGGCAGTCCGGGCCTCTTCTTCCGTGCCGGTGTTTTTCCAGCCCGTCACCATCAACGTCCAGGATTACGTCGACGGCGGACTGGTCGCCCCTGTCCCATCCAGCGTGGCGCGCTCTATGGGTGCGGATTTCGTCATCGCCGTCGATATTTCTGACCGCCTCCAGGACAAAAGCACGGCAGGGATCACCGACATCCTGTGGCATACCTTTTCGATTTTCGCACAGACCATCAACCGCCAGGAGCAGGCCAGCGCGGACATCATCCTCCGGCCGGTAACCTTTGGCCTCCCCTCGTCCGACGTGAGCGGCCGCAACAAAGCCGTACTAGAGGGAGAAAAGGCTGTCGCGAAAATCTTGCCGGAACTGAGGGCCAAGCTGGCGATTTTGAATGAAACGCACCATGTGGCCGGGATGCCGTGAATTGTTGCGGCAACGGGAGTAAAATCCGGTATCGGGTGATAAGGACAATCCAAAGATGAAACATACGATATGCATCTTGCTGGCGATTCTATCTTTCAGCGCAACGGGCAGTGGCGCAAGCACATTCATCGGGGATATCTCCTGCAAGCAATGGCTGGACAGCAAAAACAATCCGGCAGATGCTGCGGCATATACAAACTGGCTTCAGGGATATTTGTCCGGAGCGAATGCCATGTATGACAATTTGTTAAGCAAGGGCTTTTTAAATGGTGCGGCCAAAATAACAGTCGCAGACTGGACTGAACTTTATTGCCAGAAATATCCCCAAGCCATGCTGCATGACAGTGCAAATGCACAAATAAAATCGCTGCTGGAGAATATGCCTTATTTTTGAAGAGCCACCGCTCTGCATCGACGATGTTTACCCGTAGGCGTGCATGATTATTCGCCAGGATATGTGACCATGGACATTAAGATATCCGTCCCCAAGGCACCCATTGCACCGGCAATGCCCGCGGGATTGCCCTCCCATCTCTGCATAATCCGGGAACAATTTCCCCGCATTGGCGAAAAAATCTCGCTGATGTGGGGTTATGTCGAGTTGCAGAAATACCTCAGCAGCATCATTCTGAACGACCGGGGTGACCGCGACGGCTTCCCCAAGCCCGTTTTGGATGCCCTGGTGGAAATACACAGGCGTCACGCCGAGATGGTTCCGGAAGATTACACGGGCCCCATTTGAAACATAGTAATTGGGTGGCGCAGTGCATCCCCTGTGGCAGTAAATCAACCCAGGCCCGACACCCTGATTTTTCCGGATGAATGGCCTGGTTGCAAAACCCCGGTGACAGTTTCAGGTAAGCTATCACCAGGTTCCATGGACAGTTCGGCGCCAATCACTGCCTTAAAAAAATACTCATCGCGGCTATACGCTTTAGAATACCGGCGATGCCGATTATCCCGGAGGAAATATGAAACGAATCATATGTATCACAGTTGCAGCAAGCTTCCTGGCTTCAGGATGCTCATTATTTGTTTCCAAAACCCAACCTTTAAATGTTACCTGCTCGGAACCCGGTGCAACGCTGCAAATAAATGGCGGGCAAATGTACCCGGGGACAGCCCAGGTTGAGGTAAGAAGAAACAAGGTGGCCTCAATCGTGTGCTACAAACAAGGATACTACCCGGCGCAAAAATTCGTTTCCAATTCCATAAGCTGGACCGGGGTTGCTGATATAGTGGGAACGTTCATATTTATAGTTCCCATAATCGGTTTCTACTCGCCCGGTGCATGGAACCTTGATGAATCAAATGTAACCGTTAACATGGTGAAGGAATGAGCGGGCTGTATTCCGCCCGATTTTGTTGACGCTGCATTTCTGGAAGTACGGCATTCAGTCTTGCCGAAGCCTGTACCAATGGGGGAAAACACATCATGGAATGGAAAGATGAGTATTCAATGGGAATACTCGAAATCGACAACCAGCACAGGCTCCTGTTGCGCAGCATTACTGTCATCGAAGAATCAATCAGGTTAAACCAGGGCTGGTCCAACACGCACTACGCCATACTCGAGCTGATCCAGCTGGCCCGGATGCATTTTTCCTTCGAGGAAGCGCTGATGCGCATGTTCGCGTATCCCCTAATGGATACGCATCAAGATGAGCATCAGCACTTTTTTACCAGGCTGGATGGCATCGAACGCCAATCGCTGAGAAAATCTGCCGAGGCGGAGATGATCGAGTTCCTTAAAAGCTGGCTGACAAGGCATATACTTGGCAGTGACAGAGACTATGCAAAGCACATTTTTTCCGGGGCACAGGTTGTCAAACACAATCCTGCAAACCCTCATTAGGCCAAGAATCAATTTGTGCTTCGGTGCGACCAATCAAATACCCCATACGCGAAGAACCCGCCTGGCCAGATGAGCAAAGCTGTCCCGACCAAGGCTGAAATCGCGCTGCTGGAACCATTTTTCGGCCTCACGCTGGAGAGCATCCATGTGCCGGCGGGCAGGAAAGAGTTTGCTGCCGCCACTGCCGAGATAAAGGCTGCAGGCATCGTTGGTTTCGATACCGAATCCAAACCGACGTTTGTGACAGGCGATGTCAGTGAGGGGCCGCACGTCGTGCAATTTGCGCTGCACGACAAGGCCTACCTGTTTCAACTTCATCGGGCGGACGGGCATCCCTTCCTTGTCGAGCTGCTGCAATCCGGGCAGCTCATCAAGGTCGGCTTCGGCCTTAAATCGGATAGCGGGCAAATCCACGCGAAGCTGGGTATCCATTTGGGCGCGCTGCTCGACCTCAATACGGTGTTCAGCCTGGCCGGTTACCACAAACACATGGGTGTCCGGGCGGCGGTTGGGATGGTGTTTAACCGGCGCTTTTCCAAGTCAAGGAAGGTCACCACCTCCAACTGGTCGCAGCCTCAGCTCACCCCGCAACAAATGCTCTACGCGGCAAACGATGCCTACGCGGCACTGAAAGTGCTGGAGGCGCTAGACCTGCCCCGCGAAGATTTGCCCATCACGGGCCTGGCTGCGCATTCTGCGTGAAATCGACTGAACGGAGCAGACTTGCATTACGTTTTTGCATTTTTCCCCGCCAGCTTTTCCATCGCCTCTTCAGCTATCTCCCGCACTTCCTCGTGAACATCCTTGCGGCAGATCTCAACACAAGGGCGTGCGGCTGTGCTGCCGGTGAGGCCCAGCAGGTGACAGGCATCCGCGCGCACGCGATGGTCGGCATGGCGGGTGAGCTCGGCCAGTTGCGGCAGCAATATCTGAAGTTCCGGGGTGTTGGCATAGGCTTCCAGCAGCGCGCTGACGCCAAGACGCACCGAGATATCGGCATCCGGATTGGCAACGATGGCGAGCAGCGGCTTGAGGCGATAGGTATCCCCGGCGATGAATGCCACGGCATGCTGGTAACTGCCTTCCTTCAACAGATGCTCGACATAGTG
>JAJZEQ010000328.1 GCA_021851345.1 Pseudomonadota bacterium | reverse complement strand
ATGTCGCGCACCGCGCGGTGGAGGCGCAACTGTTCCATCGCCTGCGCCACCTGCTGCGGCGCAAAGCCCAGGCGGTTCATGCCGCTGTTGACCTTGAGCCAGACATCTAGCGTCCCCCTTCCGGATTTCATCGGGCTGGGATAGGCGTCCAGCATCGCGATCTGCCACTGGCTATGGATCACGGTGGCCAGCTCGTATTCGGCAATGCCGGATAATTCTTCCGCGGAAAAGAATCCTTCCAGCAGCAGGATAGTCTGTCGGTAACCCGCATCGCGCAGGCGCACCGCATCCTGGATATCCAGCAGCGCGTATCCGTCTGTCGCGGCAAGCGCCTCGGCCGCACGCATCACGCCATGCCCGTATCCATCGGCCTTGATGACAGACATGATGCGCGCGGAAGTGGTGCGGCGCGCCAGCCGGAGGTTACTCTCGATTGCAGCGAGATCGATATGTGCTTGTATCGGGCGTGCCATGAAATCCTGTTCACTGCAAGATAATTGATAAGGACGGGAATGATAGCAGGGGCAATCCTTTCGTGTTATAAAACGAACTGACAAGAAATGAAAAATATGAAATCTGTTTAATGAATCCCGGTTTTTACATCATCCTTGCGGCGCAGTTCTTTTGGCTACGGCCAGTCTGCGTTGCAGTCTTTAACGTGCTACGCACATTAGCCTCCGCCGAAAGAACATGAATCGAGGTTTTTACATCATCCTTGCGGCGCAGTTCTTTTCCGCGCTCGCTGACAACGCCCTGCTGTTCGCCGCCATCGCCTTGCTGCAATCCCTGCACGCCCCCAACTGGCACACGCCGATATTGCAGGAAGCCTTCATCTTCTCCTACATCATGCTGGCCCCTTTCGTCGGCGCGTTCGCAGATTCGCTGCCCAAGGGTCGGGTGATGTTCATCAGCAACAACATCAAGATACTCGGCTGTCTCGCGATGCTGTTTGGGCTCGACCCGCTGCTCGCCTATGGCCTGGTCGGCCTGGGCGCGGCGATCTATTCGCCGGCCAAGTACGGCATCCTGACCGAATACCTGCCGCCGGGAAAGCTGGTGCTGGCGAACAGCTGGATGGAGGGACTGACGGTGCTGGCGATCGTGCTGGGCGCCGTCATCGGAGGCCTGCTGGTCAGCCCCGCGATCGCCGATCCGATGCTGCAATGGTGGGATGTGCCGTTCATCGATACCGGCATCGACACCCCTCCTGAACTGGCGATCGCCATCATCACCGGGATATATTTCGTCGCAGCCGCATTCAACCTGTATATCCCGAAAGTGGCGATCGACCACAAACCGCTCAGCCGCAACCCGGTCTTTCTGCTCACCGAGTTCTGGCACTGTTTCAGGCTGCTGTGGAAAGACCCGCTGGGCCAGGTCTCGCTCGCCGTCACGACACTGTTCTGGGGTGTGGGCGCCACGCTGCGCCTGCTGCTGCTGGCCTGGGCGGCTCTGGCATTGCATTTCGACATCAGTGCAGGCGCCCAGCTTACCGCCTGGTTCGCCATCGGCATCGCGCTCGGCGCGGTGCTGGCGGCAAAATTCGTCAAGCTCGAACATTCGGTGAAAGTGCTGCCGGTCGGCATCGCGATGGGGTTGATGGTGCTGCTGATGATCCCGATCACCAACAGCACGCTGGCGACGCTGCTGCTGATCGCGCTCGGCGCGATGGGCGGCTTTTTCGTCGTGCCGATGAATGCGCTGCTGCAACACCGCGGCCACCTGCTGATGGGATCGGGCAGCTCGATAGCGGTACAGAACTTCAACGAAAACCTGAGCATTTTCGCGATGCTGGGCCTGTATGCGGGGATGCAGAAACTGCATCTTCATCTCTACATCATCATCCTGGTGTTCGGCCTGATGCTGGCCGGCATCATGTCTGCGCTATACAGGCGCCACGGGCATGACCAGGACATGGGGCAACTTTAGACGCACGGGGCCGCCAGCACTTCATGTGTGTCGCCACCAGTGCCCCCCCAATAACGCCTCAAATTCCTCGATTGGAACAGGTTTGCTGAACAGATAGCCCTGGTAGGCCTTACAGCCATTGCGTCTGAGGAATGCCAGTTGGGCATCGGTTTCCACTCCTTCTGCGATCACGTCCAGACGAAAATTCGTCGCCATGTCGATGATGGTTTGCACCAACAGCGCGTCGTTCGGGTCCGCGGTGATATCGCGGACGAAACTCTGGTCGATCTTGAGCTGGTCCAGGGGCAACAATTTCAAATAGGATAATGAAGAATAGCCGGTGCCGAAATCGTCCATCGACAGTCGGACCCCCAGCTTCCTGAGCGCTTTCATTGTTGCTATTGTCCCTTGCACGTCGCCCAGCACCACGCTTTCGGTCAGCTCCAGCTTCAAACGCGACGGGATGATGTGATGCTTTTTGATAGCCGCAGCAACCTGCGCCACGAAATCCGGCAGCGCAAATTGCTGCGCACCGACATTGATCGCCAGAGTCAATGAGCGCGCAAGCGGGTTCTTCTCCCATAATTTCAACTGGCTGCAGGCCATTTCAAGCACCCATTGGCCAATTTCCGCGATCAACATGCTCTCTTCGGCGAGCGGGATGAATTGCGCCGGCGAGACCATGCCCCGTACCGGATGTATCCAGCGCAGCAAAGCTTCTGCACCCAACGGACGATGTTCGTTATCCACCTGGATCTGGTAATACAAATGCATTTCCTGCAGTGAAATGGCGCTACGCAAATCTTTCTCCAGCGCGGCACGTTCTTCCACCGCCTGTTGCATCACCGGATCAAAAAAGCACACCGTATTGCGCCCGGCTTCCTTGGCCTGGTACATCGCGAGGTCGGCATGCTTCAGCAGGGTATCCACCGATTCGGAGCGTCCCAGGTACAGGCAAACGCCTATGCTGGGAGAACTATGTTGCACCTGCCCGCCCAGCAAATAGGGTTTCACCAGCTCACTGCGTATCTTTTCGGCAATATGCGCGGCCTTTTGTGTAGCCTCAGCGGCGTCGGAATCAGCCTCTTCGATCAATACCACGAACTCATCGCCGCCCATTCTGGCTATGGTGTCGATTTCCCGCACACAGGCCTTGATGCGCGCAGCCACTTCAATCAGCAGCATATCGCCTACACCATGCCCCAGTGTATCGTTCAGAATCTTGAACTTGTCCAGATCGAGGAACAGCAACAAGCCATAGACCCCGCTGCGTTCCGATGCCAACAGGGCCTGTTTGAATCTGTCCAGCAACAAACGCCGGTTGGGCAATTTGGTCAGCGTGTCATAAAACGCCAGGCTGAATATCTCTTCCTCCGCCAGCTTGCGCTGGCTGATATCACTGAAAATCCCCACATAATGGCTCACCTGTCCCGCCGCACCCCGCACTGTCGTGACCGTCAGCCACTTCGGGTATTCCTCGCCGTTCCTGCGCCTGTCCCATATTTCACCCTGCCACTGCCCGGTTTCGGCTATCTGTCGCCACATTTCCCTGTAGAAGCCCTGGTCGTGCTTGCCTGAGCTCAGCATATGCGGGGTGTGCCCGACGACTTCATCCGTGCTATAGCCGGTGATTCTTTCAAAAGCCCTGTTCACGCGCATGATACGGTTGTCCGGGCCGGTGATCATGATCGCTTCATGGGTCTCGAAAGCGATCGCCGCAATGCGCAACTGGTCCTCTTTCAGCTTATTTTCGGTGATGTCCTGCATCGTTCCCACCGAACGCAATGGCTGGCCATTTTCATCGAAATCGCTATAACAGTACTCCTGCACCCACCGGACACGGCCGTCCGCGAGCAACAGGCGGTGCATCAGCTCGTACGGCTGGCGGTCTTTCAAAGACTGCATGTACGTCTGCTGCATCTTCTCCCTGTCATCCGGATGAACCACCTCCAGAAATTTCTGGTAGGAGGGCTGGCCCTGCACCTGATCAAGATCGAGCATCCGGTAGACTTCATCAGACCAGAGCAACTCGCCGCTCACATGATTGAGCTCCCAGCTCCCGATATGCCCCAGCCGCTGGGCTTCATTGAGCAAATTCTGATTGTGCCGCAACTCAAGTTGATTGCGGGTTCGTTCGGTGACATCATGAAACGAGGCCATCATGCACACAGGCTTGCCAGCTTCGTCTGTTACCACATTCGCGGACAATTCCAGGTCGGCCAGCGAGCCATCGCTCCTGAGCGCGCGCAACTCGCCGCGCCAGTATCCCTGCCGCCTCAGGATTTCCATCGCGGCCACGGCCGCTTCAGGGTCTTCCAAAAACTCCATAGGCAAGTGCCCAACGGCATCTTCCGGCCCTTGTAGCCGCCATAGTTCGACGTATGCCTGGTTGACATAAGATATCCTGCCGTCCATACCGGCAATGGCAACCGGATCCATCGAAGACGCAATGGCGGCATCCTTGATACGCAGTTCTGCCAGACTGCGCGTCAGTTCCGCAGTGCGTTCTTCGACGCGGGTCTCCAGCGAGCGGTACAACAATTGCAGGTTTTCGGCCATGCGATTGAAGGCACGCCCCAGCACACCAATCTCGTCGGCGCCTTGCTCGCTCACCCGGCGCGTCATGTTTCCCCGCGCCACATCTTCCGCACCGCGCGCCAATTCCTGGAGCGGAACCGCCAGTCGCCTCCCGAAATAGTACGCAACCAGCCCGGCGCACAGCAGCAATACCAGTACCGTCGCCAACATGACAATCCGTTGATGGGCTATCGGCGCAAACACCTCATCCGCGTCTATCTTGACCACCATCCCCCAGTCCAGCTCGGGCAGGTAGCGCCACGCGGCAAGTACCTGTTTACCGCGATAATCCGGCATCACCCCCGCGCCAGCCTCTCCGAAAAGCGCCAGCGGCATCGCCGTTTGCAGACTCTCCTGCCGGCCAAGCTTGAGCTTCAGCGCGGCATCGGGGCGGTGCTTGAGCGGCGTGGCAACCACAAATCCGTCTCCGTCCCGCTGGGCGAACGCGACCTCGCCACTCATCCCCAGCCCGGTCGCATCGGTCGCCACCTGGTAGAACAGTGAGTTGCCCAGTTGTACCGCAAACATTCCCCTAAACTTTCCGTCAACCATGACCGGTGCAACGATGAACAACCCGGGTGCCCGCGAAGGCGAGTAATACTCATAACCGGAGATCACCGGCTCCAGCGTCAGGCTCGCGGTACGGAACGCCAGCGCCAATTGCGAATCGCGATAAGGGCCAGTAAGCAGGTTGGTGGCAAAGTCGGCCTCGTGCTTCTGCGTATAGACGACCTGACCCTGCGGGGTGATCAGGAACACGTCATAGAACACCCCTGCATCTTCCACATAACGGTCAAAATACTGGCGATTCTTGGCATCTTCCTGGATATAGGCTGCCGAGTTGCGCCAGCCTTGGGCATATTCCCCCGGGAGGATATTTACCGCGCCCATCACCCTGGGGCCGCGCGCCAGCATGCGCACATCCTGCACCCGTTCCAACAGATAACTCCTGACCTGTATCAACTTCTTGTCAGCCAGGCCGGACATCCTGTCCAGCGCTTCTGCGCGCAACATCGCCTCGTTCTGTTGCAGGCCGAAATAACTGAACAGCGCCAGCGGCAGCACAGCCACCAGCAGGAACAGCAGCAGCAGGCGCCTGGAAATAGTCACCGTGCGCCTCCTGCAATCGTATCCCGTCCGGTGCGCGATATGAAGAACGGGAACGGCGCCGGTGCGATACTGTGGTCGGATTGCCAGACAATCTCGAACTGGCCATCGGCACGCGCCTTGCCGATACGCACCAATTTCCACAAATGCCGCGTGCTTTCATCCACCGCCACTATGCCTTCCGGCGCATTCAGTGATTGCTGCGCCAGAACCATCTTGACAGTGGGCAAGTCCAGCGTCCCCGCCCTGCGCAGGGCGCTTACCCACAGCTTCACCCCGATGTAATCCGCCTCCATCGGATCATCCAGCACCCGCTGCGGACCGAAGCGGCGGCGGAAGCGCTCAATGAAGTCACGATTCTCATGGCCGGGCACACTCTGAAAATAATTCCACGCCACATAATGTCCCGCCACCAGCTCCGGCCCAATCGCCGCCAACTCGGCCTCGGCAATACTGGTGGAGAACACCGGAATGTCTTCTGCGCGTATGCCGGCCTTTTGCAATGCACGGAAAAAATACCGGTTGCTGTCGCCGTTCAGCGTGTTCACGACAAAATCCGGACGGCGTGCCGCAATTTCACGAACGACCGCATCCAGATTCCGCTCTCCCATCGGCACGTAGCGTTCCGCCACCAGTTGTCCATCCTGTGCCAGCAGCAGCTTCTTGACGATTTGATTCGCGGTGCGCGGAAACACGTAATCCGAACCGACCAGGTAGGCGCGCCTGCCGTAATGCCGCATCGCCCAGTTCACCATGGGAATGATCTGCTGGTTAGGCGCAGCACCGGTATAAATAATATCCGGCGACTGTTCCAGGCCTTCGTACTGCACCGGATAGAACAACAGGTGATGATGCCGTTCGACCACCTCCTTGACTGCCTTTCGGCATGCAGAAGTCCAGCAGCCGAACAGCGCCTGAACCTTGTCCCGGGTGATCAGCTTCTCGGCCTGCTGCGCACAATATGCGGCGTCGGAACGGCAGTCGGCAACGATCATCTCGATCTGCCGGCCGTTCACCCCGCCCGACTGGTTGGCTTCCTCCACGGCCAAGCGCACCGCATCCACCAGCGGGGCTTCGCTGGCCGCCATCGTGCCGCTCAGTGAATGCAGCACACCGATTTTGATGCCGGGCTGGAAATGACTGTACTGGCTGTATAGCAGGACGGAAAGCAATATGGTAACCACCGAAATAGCGGTGAGCAGATTGACCCTATCGCGAAGCAAATTATTCATCATCGCTTTCATTTTTACCTGCAAACAGCCGCTTGCGATCAAATGCCGGTGAAGTGCTATTTGGCCGCCATAGAGTCTACTCCAAAACATAAGTCCTGCCATGCCTTGGCTTTTTCCGAAGGCGTGCGCAGCAGGTAAGCCGGATGATAGGTAACAACCAGGGGAATCCCGCGATAGTCGTGCAGCTTGCCGCGCAGGCTGGCCAGCGTCGCATCCCTGCCCAATAAAGCATTCGAGGCGACCTTGCCCAGCGCCACGATCATTTTGGGCTGTATCAGTTCGATCTGGCGCTGCAGATAGGGCAGGCACTGAGCGATCTCGTCCGCTGCCGGGGTGCGGTTATCCGGCGGGCGGCACTTGACGATATTGGCGATATACACACCGTTGCCGCGCTTCAGCCTGATCGCCATCAGCATGTTGTCCAGCAGCCTGCCCGCCTGCCCGACGAACGGTTCGCCCTGCGCGTCCTCGTCTGCGCCGGGGCCTTCCCCGACGAACAGCCAGTCGGCTTTCTCGTCGCCGACGCCAAACACCGTTTGCGTGCATCCGGCGCGCAGCCTGCAGTCTGTGCAGTTGCGCACCTGCTGTTTCAGTTCCGGCCAGCCAAGATCGCTCAACTCCCCCCTCACGCCAGCAATGGAGGGGCTGTGAGAAAGGGGCGCCGGGGCATTGACGGCAGTTGCAACAACCGCTTTAACTTCCGCCGCTACCGGTACGACCGGTTCCGCATCTGCCCCGACAGGAAGCGGATTGACGGCCATTTGTGCAGGCTGGTCGCGCAGCCTCCACAACGGATACAGATTCAGCTCACGCAATACCGCTTCACGCCTGTCCATCAATTTCGCCCTTCAATAATTCGCACACCATCGTGACCGCATCCTCGCTGCCGTTCGCGTTCTGGTAATAGGCCCGCCGCAAGCCTATCCCGGTGAAGCCTGCACTGCGATACAGGGCAAGCGCGGCGGCATTGGATGCGCGCACCTCGAGAAACACCAGGCGCATATTCATTTCCTGCGCGGTATCCAGCACCTCGCGCAACATCGCGCGCCCCAATCCTTTGCGCTGGTGTTTCGCCGCCACGCCGATATTGAGCAGCTCCGCCTCGTCCAGCACCGGCATCAACACCGCATAGCCGCGTATTTCCCCGCCCTGCTCATCGACACTGCACACATAGCCGTGATCCAGCGCATCGTTGAAATTGCCGCGCGTCCACGGATAGGCTTGTACCGCCAGCTCGATCTCCAGCACCGCAGCCACGTCTGCCAGTGTCATCGCGCGCATGGTTTCCTAACGCTGTTCTCTCTCGCTGGTTTTCAAAGCCACCTTGTCGCGCAGGTACAGCGGCAGCGCTTCTGCCGCATCCACTCCGTGCCCGAGTGCGATTTGCACCGCACCGAGTGCGGCTATCGCCGCGGCCTGCGGCACGGCATCGCCATCGACACCGTGCAAAGCCGCGCCATATATGGCCGCCAAAGCCGCGCCATGCGCCGCGAATCCGCTGCCCGCGCCGAACCAGTCTGTGCCGGGCACTGCAGGCGCTGCTTCCGGCTTGCACAAACACGGTTCACTGACCGTCGCCCAGGCATCATCGCGCCTCTCATACGCCGCGTGATAGATCTCGCCCATGCGCGCATCCAGCGCCGCGATCACCCGCGCTTTTCCGCTAGCCTCGGCCAATGCCAGCAGCGTGCACACGCCGGCTGCCGGAACATCCGCCCCGAACGCCAGACCCTGGGCCGCACCGCAGGCGATGCGCACGCCGGTAAAAGAACCCGGCCCTTTCCCGAACGCGAGGCCATCGAGATCCTTGATCCCGAGTCCCTCATCCTTGAGCAAATCATCCAGCATCGCGATCAGCAGTTCGGAATGCTTCTGCCCCGCCAGTTCGCTGCGCTCCACGACAACGCCGTCCCGCCACAGCGCGACCGAGCAGTATTCGGTGGAGGTATCGAGAGCAAGGATGTTCATTAATAAAATCGAAAAGGGTCCACGAAAATCACGAAAGACACGAAATAAAGACAAGTGCTTGAATTGGGCAGTAACTTGCCGACTGGACTCGCTAGCTTTTTTTTGTTCGTGATTTTCGTGCTTTTCGTGGACAATTGTTTATCCATTCTCATTCAGCGAGCAACAGCACCACCGCCTGTGCCGCGATGCCCTCGCCGCGCCCGGCAAAGCCCAGCATTTCAGTGGTGGTCGCCTTGACGTTGACGGCGCTTCTCTCGACGCGCAGGTCGGCGGCGATGTTCTCAACCATACGCGCGATATGCGGCGCCATTTTCGGCGCCTGCGCGATGATGGTCGCATCCACATTGGCAACGCGGTAGCCATGCTCGCGCACCAAATGCAAAGATTCGCGCAACAGGATGCGGCTGTCGATGTTCCTGTATTTTGCATCGGCGTCGGAAAAATGCCGCCCGATGTCGCCCAGCGCCGCGGCTCCGAGCAGCGCGTCGCAGATCGCGTGCAGCAGCACGTCGGCATCCGAATGGCCGAGCAAGCCCTTCTCGTACGGGATCTCAACGCCGCCTATGACCAGCCTGCGGCATGCCACCAGTTGATGCACGTCGTAACCCTGGCCTATACGCATGTTCATTTTCCTTGTCTGGCGAGCAGCAATTCCGCCAGCAGCAGGTCCTGCGGGTAGGTCACCTTGAAATTTCTCGAGTCGCCCTCCACCAGCTTGGGATGCAAGCCCAGCGCCTCGACCGCGGAGGCTTCATCCGTGAAGTTACTGGCCTGCTGCAACGCCTGCGTCAGCAGTCCGGCGCGGAACATCTGCGGGGTTTGCGCCTGCCACAAGCGCTCGCGGCTCTCGGTGCGCAGGACACGGTCATGGTCATCAGCGCGTTTCAGCGTATCCGCCACCGGTACGGCCAGAATGCCGCCCACCGCATCGTCGCGCAATTCCGCGATCAGTCTGGCGACGTGTGCCTGCGTCAGGCACGGGCGCGCGGCGTCATGCACCAGCACCCACTCGTCCGGCTCCAGCTCGGAAGCCAGCAAGCCGTTCAGCACCGTTTCCGAACGCGTCTCCCCGCCGCAGAACAGCGGCTGCAACTTGTCGCCGAAACGCGACCAGTCATGGCTGTGGTACAGCGTGTCATCGGGCGCCAGCACCACGAACACCGTGGAGATTTCCGGGCTGGAGCACAGCGTATGCAACGCGTGGGCGATCAGCGGCTGCCCCGCCAGCGGCAGGTACTGTTTGGGCAGCTCTTGCCCCATGCGCTTGCCGAAACCGGCGGCGGGAACCAATGCGTGAAATTCAATCATGGCGTGATTGTAAATTAAAAGTTTGCCTGCGCGCTTGGCTTATAATGCGCGCCCTTGTTTCAGGCGGTCCATCGTGCTTTTTTCGTCCAAATCTCCCCGCCAGCGCTATACCGGGCTGACCGGCTCGTCCGATGCCCTGGCGCTGGCGCAATATGCCGCGCAGCTGGCGCCGCCGGCCCGGGCTCCGCTCGTGATCATCGCCGCCAATGCGCTGGAAGCGCAGCGGCTGGTCGAGGAAATCCCGTTCTTCGCGCCCAAGCTGCGCGTGCACCTGCTGCCGGACTGGGAAACGCTGCCCTATGACCATTTTTCGCCCCACCAGGACCTGATCTCCGAACGGCTGGCGACGCTGCACCACGTGCGCACCGGCGCATCCGATGTGGTCGTGGTGCCGGTAACCACCGCGCTCTACCCGCTGCCCCCGGTCGAATATCTCGCCGCATTCACCTTTTTCCTGAAACGCGGCGAGAAGCTGGACCTGGCCAAATTTCGCGAGCAGATGACCTTTGCCGGATACAGCCATGTGCAACAGGTGCTGTCGCCCGGCGAATACTGTGTGCGCGGCGGCATCGTCGATTTATTTGCAATGGGCAGCGTGCTGCCGTACCGCATCGACCTGTTCGACGACGAGATCGAAACCATCGCCACTTTCGACGTCGACACCCAGCGCACGCTGTATCCGGTGCCGGAAATCCGCCTGCTGCCGGCGCGCGAATTCCCGCTGGACGAGGCCGGCCAGTCGCGCTTTCGCCAGAGCTTCCGCGAACGCTTCGAGGGCGACCCTTCCCGGTCGCACATCTACAAGAACGTCAGCAAGGGCAACGCGCCGGCTGGCATCGAGTATTACCTGCCGTTGTTCTTCGAGCGCACCGCCACGCTGTTCGATTATCTGCCCAAGGATGCCACACTGTGTTTGCACCACGACGTGAACGAGGCGATCGCCACCTTCGGCAGGGACACCGCGTCGCGCTACAACCTGCTGCGCGGCGATCCGCAGCGCCCGCTGCTGCCGCCCAAGGAATTGTTCCTGGACGGCGAGGCATTCTTCATCCGCGTGAAGGATTTTGCGCGGCTGGATATTATTTCAACACTTCCTCCCTCACCCCTGGCCCCTCTCCCGGAGGGAGAGGAGAATGCTGACTCCCTCTCCCTCCGGGAGAAGGTTGGGGTGAGGGAGCAACCTAAAACTCTGACTCTTTGCCCCACCGCCGCCTTGCCCGACATCGCGGTGAACCGCCGCGCCGAAATTCCCACGCAGGCATTCCAGAATTTTCTGCAAGCCTATCAGGGCCGCGTGCTGCTGCTTGCCGACAGCCTGGGGCGGCGCGAGATCATCTCGGGCTACCTGAATGAATACGGCCTGAAACCGGCGCTGTGCGACGACTACCCGGCGTTCCTCGATAGCAGGGAAAAATTCATGCTCGGCGTCGCCGCGCTGCAAAACGGCTTCATGCTGACGGACGACCATCTTGCGCTGGTCACCGAGACCGAGCTTTACGCCGCGCAGCCCCGCAGCCGTGCCGCGCGAGCCGCGAAGAAAAGCAACGTGGAAGGCATGTTGCGCGACCTGTCCGAGCTCAAGACCGGCGACCCGGTGGTGCATGAGCAGCACGGCATCGCGCGCTATGCCGGGCTGATCAATATTGATCTCGCCAACGGACAAGATGGCGGCGAGGGCGAATTCCTGCTGCTGGAATATGCGGGCGGCGACAAGCTCTACGTGCCGGTTGCGCAGCTGCACGTGATCAGCCGCTACAGCGGCGGCGCACCGGAGACCGCGCCGTTGCACAAGCTCGGCAGGCAAGCGTGGGACAAGGCGAAACGCCGCGCGATGCAGCAGGTGCGCGACACCGCCGCCGAACTGCTGAATCTGTACGCGCAACGCGCCCTGCGCAAGGGACACACTTTCAAGCTGAACCCGCACGATTACGAGGCGTTTGCCGCCGGTTTCGGTTTCGAGGAAACGCCCGACCAGGCCGCCGCGATCGAGGCGGTGATCGGCGACTTGCAGTCCGGCAAGCCGATGGACAGGCTGATTTGCGGCGATGTCGGCTTCGGCAAGACCGAAGTCGCGCTGCGCGCCGCGTTCGTCGCGGCGATGGACGGCAAGCAGGTCGCGGTGCTGGTGCCGACCACGCTGCTCGCCGAGCAGCACTTCCAGAATTTTTCGATACGCTTCGCCGACCTGCCGGTCAAGATCGCCGAGCTGTCGCGCTTCCGTTCCGCGAAGGAACAGACCCAGGCGCTGCAGGACATGGCCGACGGCAAGCTCGACATCATCATCGGCACGCACAAGCTGATCCAGAAGGGCGTGAAGTTCCACAACCTCGGCCTGGTCATCATCGACGAGGAACACCGTTTCGGCGTGCAGCAGAAGGAGCGCCTGAAGGCACTGCGTTCAGAGGTGGGCGGCATGACACGGTGGGCGCCAGCCGCTGGTGCGGGAATGCCGCCCCCGCACCGCCTCCCGCAATCGGCTGGCTTCGCCAGTAACGTGTCGGCGGTGCACGTCCTGACTCTCACTGCGACTCCCATCCCGCGCACGCTGGCGCTGTCGCTGGAAGGGCTGCGCGATTTTTCGGTGATCGCCACCGCGCCGCAGCGCCGGTTGTCGATCAAGACCTTCGTCGCGCAGGCCGGCAACGGCATCATCCGCGAAGCGGTGCTGCGCGAGCTGAAGCGCGGTGGGCAGGTGTACTTCCTGCACAACGAGGTGGACACCATCACCAACGTTCTGGAGAAGCTGGAAAGCCTGCTGCCGGAGGCGCGCATCCGCGTCGCGCACGGGCAGATGAACGAGCGCGACCTGGAGCAGGTGATGCGCGACTTCTACCAGCAGCGCTTCAACGTGCTGCTGTGCACGACGATCATCGAGACCGGCATCGACATCCCCACCGCCAACACCATCATCATGAACCGCGCCGACCGTTTCGGCCTGGCACAGTTGCACCAGTTGCGCGGCCGCGTCGGACGCTCGCACCACCAGGCTTATGCCTATCTGCTGGTGGAGACCGAGGCGCTGACCGCGCAGGCGAAGAAACGTCTCGAGGCGATCCAGGCGATGGAACAGCTGGGCAGCGGCTTCTACCTCGCAATGCACGACCTGGAGATACGCGGCGCGGGTGAAGTGCTGGGCGAATCGCAGAGCGGCGAGATGCAGGAGATAGGCTTCTCGCTGTACACCGACATGCTGAACGCCGCGGTGGCCTCGCTGCGCCAGGGTCGCGAGCCGGACATGGCGCACCCGCTCGGCGTCACCACCGAAATCAACCTGCACTGCCCGGCGCTGCTGCCCAACGATTACTGCGGCGACATCCACCAGCGCCTGATGCTGTACAAACGGCTGGCGAACTGCAACACGCCCGAAGAACTTGACGACATGCACCAGGAACTGGTCGACCGCTTCGGCCTGCTGCCGGAGCCCGCCCAAACGCTGCTCGACTGTCACCGCCTGCGCATCCTCGCCAAACCGCTGGGCATCAGCAAGGTGGATGCATCCGGCGAGGCCATCCAGATACAGTTCATCCCCGACCCGCCCATCGACCCGATGAAGGTCATCACGCTGATCCAGAGCAAGCGCCACGTCAAGATGGCGGGCCAGGACAAACTGCGCATCGACTTGAAATACGGCGACATCGCGCAGCGCGTGCTCGCAATCAGGAACTTTTTTAGCGAGCTGGCCTAGCAGTTTCCGGCCGGCGGTTTCGCCGTGCCGGTTTTCGCCCGGTTCGCCTGATCGCTTGCCGCCATCGTTTCGGGCGAGGGCTTGATTCCCGCCTTCCTTTACATTGACAGGTTCCGGAGCATTCCAATATGATTCCCCGGCACAGCGCCAGTTCAGGGGGCGCGAGTTTGCGTCGGACAGTCCGCGCGGCGGGAATGCGGGCCTGATCTGATGAAGAATTTTCGTCGGGATATCCATTCTTCGGAAACAACAAGATGGCTGCAGGCACCGCACAACAGGTAATTCCGATGTTTCGACTATTGCGCTATTTTTCCATCGCGAGCCTGATTTCAATGGTGCTGGCTGCAATCGCCCTCAACCTGTTCAACCAGCTGTTTGAAAAGCAGCAACTGCTCAGATTCGGCGAACACCGCAATATTCTGCTGACGAAGGCATTTTCCCAAAGCATCTGGCCCCAGTATCAGAACATCGCCAAAACGGGAAAAATGCTCGATGCAGGCGCATTGCGCAGTCACCCTGAGATCGCTAGGCTGAACCGCAGTGTCTGGGAAATAATGCGTGGCAGCCCCACTGTCGGAGTAAATATTTTCCTGCTCAACGGGCGCACGCTTTTTTCAACGGACCCAGCCCAAATTGGCTCCAACAGCAGCAACGACCCCGGCTTTCTCTCGGCGCGACGGGGACTGCCTTCCAGTCAAATCGTAACAAACGACAAATCCGGCACGTTTGGCGGGAAACTGGCAGGCCGCGATGTGCTGGCCAGCTACATCCCGATACGCGGTAGCGAAGATGATCCTATCGAAGCCGTAATGAAGATATATACCGATGTCACCGAGCTGCAGAAAAATGAAACCCTGGAAGAACACCTGCTGATCCTGAGCGTCGTCGCAGTGCTGGCAGTACTCTACGGCGTCCTGTTTTTCATCGCCCGCCATGCCGACAGGATCATCAGGAAGCAATACGAGCAACAACGGCACGTCGAACAAAGCCTGCGCCACGTGACCACCCACGATGCGCTGACCAATCTGCCCAACCGTTTGTTGCTGCTGGACCGGATAAAGCAATCGCTGCCTTCGGCAGAACGCCACAACAATCTGCTTGCCGTGGCCACCATCGCTCTCGATAATTTCCAGAACATCAACAACTCCCTGGGCCATCAAGTCGGCGACAAGGTTCTGAAGATCGTCGCGCAGCGCCTGTCCCAATGCCTGCGCGAGGGCGACACGATCGCGCGCGTCGGCGGCGATGAATTCGTCGCAAGCCTGCCCGACATACACTCCAACGTGAACCTGTTCCAGATCGCCAAGAAGATGCTCAGCATCATATCGGTGCCGATCGAATCCGAGGGGCGCGAGCTGCACCTGACCGCCAGCATCGGCATCGCCCTCTATCCCGAACACGGCAGCGATGCTGAAACGCTGATGCGCAAGGCCGACATGGCGATGCACAGCGCCAAACGCCTCGGGCGCAACAGGCACCAGATGTTCGTCGAACACATGGACGAGCAGGTCCAGCAGCAGGTGCAACTGGAAGACGAATTGTGGCGGGCCCTGAAGAACAACGAGTTCGTGCTTTATTACCAGCCTGTCATCGACCTGAATTCGGGCACCATCATCGGTGCAGAGGCGCTGTTGCGCTGGCCCAACGAACACGGGGACTGGATTTCGCCGAGCGAGTTCATCCCGCTAACGGAGCAATGCGGCCTGATCGTGCCCCTCAGCGAGTGGGTGTTCAGCGAGGCTTGCACGCAGTTGCAAATGTGGCAGGAGCGCGAACCGGGGCTGAACGATCTCACGATGTCCGTCAACCTGTCGTCGCGCCATTTCGAAACAGCGGGTCTGTCCACGATGATCGCCAGCGTGGTCGAACAGGCCGGGATAGACCCGAATCGCTTGTATATCGAGATTACCGAGAGCATGCTGGCGGGCAATAACGAATCCGTACTCGCCAATTTTTCAGGGCTCAAGCGCGTGGGCATCAAGTTCTCCCTTGACGATTTCGGCACCGGCTATTCGAGCCTGGGATATCTGAGGAACTTCCCCATCGACTTGCTCAAGATCGACCGCACCTTTGTCCAGGACCTGCCCGACAATGCCGATAATGCCGCGATCGTGACGACGATCATCGCGCTTGCCAACAGCGTCAACCTTGCCGTGGTTGCAAAGGGCGTGGAAACCGGCGCGCAGGCAGCCTTCCTGCAAGAGCAGGGTTGCCACTATGCGCAGGGTTTCCTGTTCGGCCGGCCTGTGCCGCCCGACGAATTCTTGTCGCTGGTATTGGCGCAGCGCGGCAAGAACCCCTCGGAGTCGCCGTTCCAGCTTATCCCCACCCCATAGCCGCCGAACCGGCGCAACTTCCCGGCAATCTGTCCCGCCGCCGAAAAACTGGCGCACATCCGGCCGCAGCGAGACTGCACAGCCGGGATCGGGAATTGAATTAAAATGGGGCGGCCCGGCCCGGTACAGAATCAACACCGGCAACCCATAGTGATAGACAATTATTCAACCCGCCACCAAATGAACCTGATCATTCAAGCAGCACAGCCGATAGCCGCCACCCACCTCGACCATCTCGCGCAGCTGTCCCGGAGCAGCCAGCGCGAGCAGATCTCCGAGTATGCCTTTCGCCTGACAGCCGCCGCGCATCATCCCGGGATTGCGCCCTACTGCCTGGAGAACCGCATCGATCACGGCTTTGTCCCGCCCGGCCGTTCCTTGCGGGAGATCGGGCTGGTGGTGATGGACATGGATTCCACGCTGATCACGATCGAATGCATAGACGAGATCGCCGACATGCAGGGACTGAAGTCCGAGGTCGCGGCGATCACCGAGGCGGCGATGCGCGGCGAGCTCGATTTTGCGGAAAGCCTGCGCCGCCGCGTCGCGCTGCTCGGGGGCCTGGACGAGCACGCTCTGCAGCGCGTGTACGACGAACGCCTGGGGCTGTCGCCCGGCGCCGAGACCATGCTTGCCGCATTGAAATCACACGGCATCAGGACACTGCTGGTATCGGGCGGGTTCGTGTTTTTCACCGAACGCCTCAAAGCCAGGCTGGGTCTGGACTACACCCGCGCCAACACGCTTGAGACCGCCAACGGCAAGCTGACCGGCAAGGTCAGCGGAAAGATCATCGACGCGCAGGGCAAGGCCGACAGCCTGGTAAATATCCGCGATGAACTGGGACTGAAACCGGAACAGGTCATCGCGATCGGGGACGGCGCAAACGACCTCAAAATGATGGCGCAGGCCGGCACCAGCATCGCCTATCACGCCAAGCCGGTGGTGCGCGACCAGGCCGATTACGCGCTGAACTTCGTCGGGCTGGACGGGCTGGTGAATCTGTTATCCGACCGGCAATGATCGCGCGACAGTTGGCGGGTGTCATGCTTGCCGCTCTGGCCCCGGCCACGGGCAGACCAGCCAGGCGCTGACCCCGACGGCTTGGCCCGGCCGTCCGACCGTCAGACCGCCCGGTTTTCCGCTCGCCGGGCAAATTGTGTGCCCCGCTTTTTATTTATGCGCCTAAGTTACTGTAGAACAAAGTCAAAAAATATCGGCCGGAATTTTCACTTGCAAAAACCCCCCTGCCGCCTACAATTAGTCTGAATTCATCAGCCAGCCACTAGCTATAGTGGTTTTTTGATTTTCGGGACAAAGTATCCCGCGCTTTGAAGGGAGTAATATCGTGCTTGAGACCGAAAGCGTTGCTCACCCATCATCCACTGGCTCGTCACCCGCCAGCTCGTCACCCACCGCCAGCAATTCCGAAAAGCCCGTATCCGCACAGCAGGTACTTGGCGAACTCGCCGGTAAAGCAGCGGGAAATCCGGCTGCCGGAGAAAACACGGCAATGACACCCATAGCGCCGACACAGGAAATCAGTACCGAAGTATTGCTGGAAAAATACGCCGAGCCGGGCGAGACCTCCGTCCAGGATGTGCGCCGCCGTGTGGCGCGCGGCCTGGCACAGGCGGAAAAACCGGATCAGCGCGCCCGCTGGGAAGAAGAGTTTTTTCAGGCGCAGGAGCACGGTTTCGTGCCTGCCGGCCGCATCAACTCGGCAGCCGGCTTGAAGAACCAGGCGACCCTGATCAACTGTTTCGTGCAGCCGGTGGGGGACGCGATCTCCGGAATCCACGACGGCAAGCCCGGCATCTATGATGCGCTGCAACAGGCCGCGGAAACCATGCGGCGCGGCGGCGGCGTGGGCTATGATTTTTCGTCCATCCGTCCCGAGGGCGCCCAGGTGAAGGGCACCAATTCCCGCGCCAGCGGGCCGATCTCCTACATGCGCGTGTTCGACCGCTCCTGCGAGACCGTGGAATCGGCCGGTGCGCGGCGCGGCGCGCAGATGGGCGTGCTGCGCTGCGACCATCCCGACATAGAGCGCTTCATCCACGCCAAGGACCAGGGCGACCTGAAGAACTTCAACATCTCGGTGGGCGTGACCGATGAATTGATGCACGCCGTCGAGAACAACCTGCCTTTCGAGCTGGTGCACAGCGCAGAGCCCGGCGCCACGCTCAAGGATCTGGGTGCGACACGCCGTGCCGACGGCAAGTGGATATATCGCAAGGTGCAGGCCGCCGACCTGTGGAAGCAGATCATGGAAAGCACCTACGACCACGCCGAACCGGGCGTGCTGTTTATCGACCTGATGAACCGCGACAACAACCTGTCGTATTGCGAGAACATCGAGGCGACCAATCCCTGCGTCACCGCCGACACCTGGGTGATGACAGACCGGGGGGCGCGGCAGGTGCGCAACCTGATCGGCGAGACATTTTCTGCTGTGGTCGACGGCAAATCCTATCCCACCGAATCGCAGGGTTTCTTCTTCACCGGCACCAAGCCGGTGCTGCGCCTGAAAACCGCCGAAGGGCATTCTTTGCGTTTGACCGCAGACCATCCGGTGTTGCGGGTCTCGCACATGACGCGCCACATGCGCGAAACGGAGTGGGTCAAGGCCGGCGAACTGCGCGGCGGCGACCAGATCGTGCTGCACGATCACCGCGCGATGCAAGCATGGAACGGCGCTCATAATGAAGACGAAGGTTATCTGATCGGCCTGCTGATCGGCGATGGCACGCTCAAGAACGACAAGGCAGTGCTCAGCGTTTGGGATACCGCCGCGCTGAAGATCGCCAACGGCGGCGACATGCTTCCATCCGCCGGGGTCGCCGGCGTCATGCATGCCGCCGAACAGGCGGCGCGCTCGTTGCCGCACCGCGCCGACTTCAACGGCTGGCAAAAGCCGATCGATGGCCGCGGCGAATATCGCCTTGCGACAGGCGCGTTGCGCACGCTGGCACTGGAGCTGGGCCTGACGCCCGGCAACAAGCGCTTCACTGCGGCGATGGAAACCGGCTCGTCCGATTTCTGCCGCGGCGTGTTGCGCGGCATGTTCGATGCCGATGGTTCGGTGCAGGGCTCACAGGAAAAAGGCATCAGCGTTCGCTTGACGCAGATCGATCTCGGCAACCTGGAATCCGTGCAGCGCATGCTGCAGCGTTTCGGCATCATCGCCACGATCTACCGGAATCGCCGCCCCGAAGGTGTGAATACATTGCCGGACGGCAAGGGTGGCGCAAAAGAATATGCCTGCCAGGCGCTGCATGAACTCGTCATCAGCGGCGAGAACATCGTGCGCTATGCCGAGCTGATCGGCTTCGCGGATAGCGACAAGATGGACAGGCTGAACAGCCTGCTGGATGACTATCAGCGCAAGCCCAACGGGCATGACGAATATGATAATCAGTCTAGCCATGCCCGTTCCCTCTCTCCTAACTCTCTCCCGCAAGCGGGCGAGAGGGACGCGGTCTCGCTACGCGAGTTTAACTTTGACGCGGAACGTTTCGCCGCGACCGTGCTGTCACTGGAAGAGGATGGCGTGGAAGATGTGTATGACGTGACCGTTGCCGACGTGCATGCATTCGATGCCAATGGCCTGTATGTCCACAACTGCGCGGAGCAACC
>JAJZEQ010000287.1 GCA_021851345.1 Pseudomonadota bacterium | reverse complement strand
CGCTCGCCCAGTGCCAGTGATAATGCATCAATCAGGATGGACTTGCCCGCGCCGGTCTCGCCGGTCAACGCGGTAAAACCCGCGGAAAAATCCAGCTCAAGCGAGGAAACGATAACGAAATCGCGGATGCTTAGAAATTTGAGCATTTTCTAACCCTCGCGCTTAATGAAGACGTGCATCACCCATGCAGAAGCCCCGTTTCGGCGTGATTTGCAAAGCATCATGCTCGGAAATTTCAGCATTTACAGCGTCTGGTTCCAGAGCAGTTTTTCGCGCAGCGTATGGTAGTAGCTGTGTCCCGCCGGATGCAGCAGGCAGGCCGTGTCGGGATGGCGCGTAACGATGATCTTGTCATGCAACTGCAAGCCATAACTGGTATGGCTGTCAAAACGCAAGCGTATATCGGCTGTACGGTGCGCCAGGATTTCCACGACCGAAGAGCTTTTCACCACGATGGGGCGATTGCTCAGTGTATGCGGACTTATCGGGACCAGCTCGAGCACATCAAGACCGGGGTGCAGTATCGGGCCGCCCGCCGACATCGCGTAGGCAGTGGAACCGGTAGGTGTCGCAACGATCAGTCCGTCGGCACGCTGGTTGTAAAGGTATTCACCGTCAATGCGCACCTCGAACTCGATCATGCTGCTGATGGAGCTGCGATGCACCACCACTTCGTTGAAAGCCGAGTCGCTGAACACCTCGACATCATCGCGCAACACCCGCGCGGTGATCAGCAGCCGTTGCTCGGTGACGAACTTCCCCTCCAGCATCGCAGCCATGCTGTCCTGCATGTTATCCAGCGTAAGATCGGTAAGAAAACCAAGCCGCCCCTGATTCACGCCGATTAGCGGAATATTGCAGGGCGACAAAGTGCGCGCAATGTTCAGCATTGTGCCGTCACCGCCCAGAACGACAGCCAAGTCCACCGACCTGCCGATTTCAGCCAGACTCATCGCGGGATAGGAACTATCCTTGAGGTGTTCAGCGGTCAGGCTGTCCACCACCACTGCCACACCCCTGGATGACAGGAATGCGGCCAGTCGCATCAATGGCGCGGCGATTTCGGGAGCCTTGCGTTTACCGATCAGCGCAACATTTTGAAAAGGAAATTTCATGGGTGTGATTAAACCACAACGTCCAATCAATGACAAAGATGACTTGTGTCGGCAACCCAACCTTTCGCTCAACTTGAACGGCCCCGACTACCGGCTATCCGCATGGCTCTGTAGCCATTGGCCGCGGTGAACGGATGCCATGGGGCCGCTGAAAACCCGGAAAACCGCAGAGACTTCCGCTCCATCCGCACAGTAAAAACGGCGCATCGTTGATGCGCCGTTTATTTGCCAATTTGGCGGGATGAATCACACCCGCGCGAACAACAAATCACACCTGCGGATGCGCGCGCTCCAGTTTGCTGTGCAATTTGTTCAGCGCGTTGAGATATGCCTTGGCTGAAGCCACCACGATATCGGTGTCTGCGCCCTGCCCGTTCACGATACGCCCGCCCTTGGACAGGCGCACCGTCACTTCGCCCTGCGCATCGGTGCCGCTGGTGATATTGTTTACCGAATACAATTGCAGTTCGGCACCACTCCCGGCGATCTGCTCAATCGCCTTGAAAGTGGCATCCACCGGCCCGCCGCCCTGCGCATCGGCCTGTCGCTCGGCACCGTCTATGCTCATCACCACACGCGCCACCGGCAGCACCCCGGTTTCGGAGTGCGCGCCCATTGCCACCAGCCGATAATGCTCGCTGACCTGCGTCACCGCCTCGTCGCTGACCAGGGCCTGCAAATCCTCATCGAAAATCTCGTGCTTGCGATCCGCCAATTCCTTGAATCGCTGGAAGGCGGCATTGAAAGCTTCTTCCGAGGAAAACTCGATACTCAGTGCGGTGAACCGCTGGCGCAATGCATTGCGCCCGGAAAGCTTGCCCAGGGTCAGCTTGTTGGCATTCCAGCCCACGTCTTCGGCACGCATTATTTCGTAAGTTTCGCGATGCTTGAGCACACCATCCTGATGGATACCGGATTCGTGCGAAAACGCATTCGCGCCCACAATCGCCTTGTTAGGCTGCACCGGGTAACCGGTGATACTGGATACCAGCTTGGAAGTCGGGACAATCTGCGTGGTATCAATGCGCGTATCCAGGTTGAAAATATCGCGGCGCGTTTTCACCGCCATCACGATTTCTTCCAGCGAGGCATTGCCGGCGCGTTCACCGAGGCCATTGATGGTGCATTCGACCTGGCGCGCGCCGTTCGTCACTGCGGACAATGAATTGGCCACCGCAAGCCCCAGGTCATTATGGCAATGGGTGGACCAGATGACCTTGTCCGAGTTTGGCACGCGTGCTATCAACTGCCTGATACGCTCGCCCCATGCAGCGGGAATGGAATAACCCACCGTATCCGGAACATTCAGCGTCCTTGCCCCCGCCTGTATCGCCGCATCGAATACCCGCACCAGAAAATCCATGTCTGAACGCACCGCATCCTCGGCCGAGAATTCCACATCGTCGGTGTATTCAAGCGCCCATTTCACCGCGCTGACGGCGCGTTCCACCACCTGATCTTCGTTCATGTGCAACTTGTGCTGCATGTGGATAGAACTGGTGGCTATGAAGGTATGGATGCGCCCCGACTTGGCCGGACGTATCGCTTCGCCGGCACGGCGCACATCATTCTCGATCGCCCGAGCCAGGGAACAGACCGTGGAATTTTTTACAATTTCAGCAATCGCCTTGACCGCCGCAAAATCGCCCGGACTGGCTGCCGCAAAGCCGGCCTCGATGATATCCACGCCCAGCTTTTCCAGCTGGCGCGCGATACGGATCTTCATATCCCGGGTCATCGCCGCGCCCGGACTCTGCTCGCCATCGCGCAAGGTGGTATCGAAAATTATCAATTTGTCTGTCATATTGTTTGGCATGCTTAACTCCATTGCAAATAGGTTTAACCTGCGGAACCGATATGGTTACCGCGCTTGTTTCGAACTTGTGGGGGGTATGATTAGCGCGCGCCGCGCAGCAGCAGCGCAGCCAGCAGGCTGAACGTGGAATGGAGTGTTGCGATGTGGGTCGAAAAATGCATGGGGATAATATAACCAGTTTTATCGCCACATGCAATGGGCTGAATTCATGTGCCGCTATTTGTATTTGCGGCGCCGACGCCAAGCCCACAACGCATAACCCGACAGGGAATAGCAAAGAAACAACCCGAACAGCACGCCGGGCGGGTAGCTGGAAATAACGATGAAGAACAATGCCGCCAGAAATATCACCAGGAACGGCACACTTTTGCGCATGTTAAAGTCCTTGAAACTGTAGAACGGCAGGTTGCTGACCATGCTCAATCCGGCAAACACGGCCAGTGCGGACGCATACCAGCGCACCGACTCGCCGCTGAAATCATAATCGTGCATCACCCAGACAAAGCCCGCAATAAGTGCCGCGGCAGCCGGGCTGGGCAGACCCTGAAAATAGCGCTTGTCCACCACATCAATATTGGTGTTGAAGCGCGCCAGGCGCAATGCGGTCGCGGCACAATAAATGAAGGCGGCAAACCAGCCCCATTTGCCCATGCCTTTCAATGCCCATTCATACACCACCAGGGAAGGCGCGACACCGAAAGAAACCATATCGGACAGGCTGTCATATTCGGCACCGAATTCGCTTTGCGTGTGAGTAAGCCTCGCCACGCGGCCATCCAGCCCGTCCAGCACCATCGCGATGAAAATGGCCACAGCAGAATGTTCGAAATGACCGTTCATCGCCTGCACAATGGCGTAGAAACCAGCGAACAAGGCGCCGGTAGTGAACAGGTTAGGCAGCAGATAAATCCCGCGCTTGCGCAGGTTCATCGGTTTACGTGTATTGAATTCGTCCAAGGGCCCGTTATTCATCCGTCTAGGGTAACCGTTTTACGGCAACACTGCCAAGATAGTCGTGGTCGCCGACACCTTGTCGCCGATGCTGACCTTTACCGCAGCATCCAGCGGCAAATATACATCAACGCGCGAACCAAATCGTATAAAACCGTAGCGTTGCCCGCGAGTCAGCGCATCGCCAACCTTGATGTAGCACAGGATACGCCGTGCGATCAACCCTGCCACCTGCACCGAAGTGATGTCCGCGCCACCGGCTGTTTTCAGCCAGACTGCATTGCGTTCGTTCTCCGTGGAAGCTTTATCCAGATCGGCGTTCACAAACTTGCCGGGGAAATACCATATCTGTTGCACCGTGCCATCCACAGGACTGCGGTTAGAGTGCACGTTGAACACATTCATGAACACGCTGACCTTGATCGCCTCCCGCTGCACATAAGGGTCGTTGATGCGCTCCACCGCGACGATGCGCCCGTCGGCGGGTGACAACACCGCACCCTGAAGTTGGGGAATTTCACGCGCCGGATCACGGAAAAATTGCAGCACAAAAAGTGCGATGATCCAGACCGGGATCGACCAGGCCGAGCACCAGACGGTAGCCGCAATCGCCAGAATTATCGAGACGGCCAGGAACGGCCAACCTTCGCGGGCAATGACAGGGTGAGGATAGTTTTTCATAATAGTTGCCGGTTGATAGCCATTAGACGCGGGTCGCCAGTTGAAAGCTCACGGCAAGCCCATTAACCAACCAACAGCAACCCGCCATCAAAGGCTGTTTAGTTTTTAGATTGATCGACCAGCTTGTTCTTGCTTATCCACGGCATCATCGCACGCAGCTGCCCGCCCACCTGCTCGATCGGATGCGCTGCGTTCAAACGGCGGCGCGCGGTCATTTCAGGATAGTTGGTGCGGCCTTCCAGGATGAATTGTTTGGCGTAGGAACCATTCTGTATGTTCTTCAGGCATTCTTTCATTGCGGCACGCGCTTCATCGCCGATCACGCGATGGCCGGTAACATATTCGCCATATTCCGCGTTGTTGGAAATCGAGTAATTCATGTTGGCGATGCCGCCTTCGTACATCAAGTCCACAATCAGTTTCAATTCATGCAGGCACTCGAAATACGCCATTTCCGGCGCGTAACCCGCTTCGGTCAGGGTTTCGAAACCGGCCTTGACCAGTTCCACCGCCCCGCCGCACAGCACGGCCTGCTCGCCGAACAGGTCGGTCTCGGTCTCTTCGCGGAAATTGGTTTCGATCACGCCGCCCTTGGTGCCGCCATTGGC
>JAJZEQ010000004.1 GCA_021851345.1 Pseudomonadota bacterium | reverse complement strand
CATCATAACGATAGGGATCGTCATCCTGATTTCAGTCATGATACTCGCGGCGTTCTCGAGCCTGGTTGTCGAAACCTATCATCTTGTCCTTCATGTCACAATTGATACCGCTGACCACAGGGCGTTTCAATCCGTGTTCGGGATGGTCATGACGTTACTGATCGCCATAGAGTTCAACAAAACAGTTATGCATGCCTATACGGGAAGGGGGCGCGAGGTAATAGTAAAAACGGTCGTGCTGGTTTCCATCCTTGCCGTTTCCAGACAATTCATTGTGACCGAAATTGAAACCATCTCCCCCTTCACCCTGGCGGCCCTTGCTTTTTCGCTGCTCTCGCTTGGCATCGTGTATTGGCTCCTGGAACGGGCACATCCTTCGGGAAAAAACGGGCTCCCGAAGGATTAACCCCGGCCGGATGAATTTCCCCGTTCTGCGGCAAGGGCATGAACTTGATTTTGCTGGTCAGGGTGGAGTGCATTGAAGTACTCATGTTTTGCCGAATATTGGCAGCGGCATGGCCCGCTATTTATGCCGCCTCACTCAAGCAGTCGACGATTTTACTTGATGACTATGCGTCGGCAATGCGCACGCAAGCTGACTATTGATCTTTCCGTTATTCATTACACCGTTCGCCCTGAGGTATCGAAGGGTGTAGACCGCCTGGTGACTGGGCTGCGATACCCCAGCCCGAATGGCAGGTTTGTCGCTAATTATGGAATGCTCAATAGATCGGGAAATCGGGCGTGGGAGAACTACGGCTTATGCAGTCAGCGGCCAATCTTGTCCTGCCAGGTTACAATTTTTCCCCTGGCAAGCTGCGCATCCGCCGCATCCGGAACCAGTTCCAGAAAATATTTCATATGGGCCACGGCCCCCGTATACCATCCGGTATTGCCCAAAAGCGATGCCGCATTGAACTGCCCTTCCGGCCAGCACGGATAAGTCTTCAAAGCTTCGAGATACTCGTCCGCAGCTTTATCAAGTTTATTTTCCCGGAAGGCGGTTTCCGCGAGGACTTTATGACGAAGGGCTTCCTCGGGCATCTGAGGTTTTTCCTGTAAAGCCTGCCAGCCCTGGCAGGCTTGCTTGAATTTTTCAAAGTTTGCCGCCAGTATCCCATCCAAATCGTGTCGCGCATCAAGCACCAGAACCCTCAATGCCCGAGCTGCATTTTCTGCATCGGATTTTGACCAGCTTGACGATAGCCAATAGTACTTGTGTTTTTGAGCGTACTCCGTATAGGACACCTTCCAGGCCGGATATCTGAACGCCCCGCCCGGACTGTAACTTACCGCAATGGAATCAGGAAGCAAGGATGTAAGCTGGACAACGTCAGCGGTATTTTTGGAAGGGTCGGTATATTCTATGTACCGGGCTTCACCGGGTCGAATGTGAAAAACCACATTTTTTACAAGCGGCGTGCGTTCGATTTCCATTTTAAACACCCTGCGCGCTTCAACAACGTCCGACGTATCCGTCAGGCTCGAACTTTTTGCACCCTGCTCAGCGGGAGGCGACTCGGCGTGATTTGTCGCGCAGGCAGACAAGAGCAGCAAGCCCAGCGCGAAATAATATTTTGCGGGCGCGATATATTCTGGGCTTTTCATCGGTCTTCCAATCAGCGACATCGTTATTTTATACTCGGCCAGACCCAACTCGTCAATCTCGCTGGCTGACAGCGGCTCAGCCGGATGTTCCGGTTTGAATATTCTTTAAGTTGCAAATTTAAAGCATCAAGACAGAAACATGGACGCCGCGCGCGCTACTCCTGTCTACGGTCGCCAGACAAATCACCTTCAGCACACTATCGTGCCGGAGCCGGCGCACGGGACAATGGTGGCGGCGGAGTGGCGGGCACTGCCTGCCATCCAGTCGGACACGAAGGGACATATGGATAATATGCATTGGCAGAGGCGCAGTAATACCAGTATTGAACTGGTGCAGGTACAGCATTGACCGCGTTGCCTGAGTCATAGGCCGGTGAAGGTTGTACATAAACGGTTTGCGGTTGGTTCATGTCATAGACAATGGCACCGCCAACCAGAGCCGGGAATATCCAGTTATCCCCCCAACCCCAGCCGCCCCAACCCCAGCCACCCCCTTCCCAACCGCCCCGCCCCCAGCCATCCCTACCCCAACCACCTCTTCCCCAGTCACCGCCGCGCTCCATCCCGCCGCGCCCTCCCCAACCGCCACCTCGCTCCATCCCGCCGCGCGCCCCCCAGCCGCCGCCCCGACCCATCCCATGACCGCCTTCGGCATAAGCCTGGCTAATGGAAAATACAGCTATAAGCACGAGAACAAGGTTTTTCATTGCGCGACTCCCGAAATATTCGGCTCGACATAAACGTCTGCCCAGAAGAGGCATTAAACGTTTCGTCGAGCCAATTGACAGCGACTCATCCGGCACGACACCGCAGCCTTTTCAGACTTAAGCGGTCATTTCGACTGCCTGAACCAGACAATGTTCAATTGGATCCGGGAAGGATGCTTGCCCGGCATGTTAGTGTGCACATATGTATCCCGCAAGCATGGCCGGGCTGGATAAATGCATGGAAGTTCAGGCGAGTGCTTTCACTTCGATTTGCAACTGTTTCGCAACCGTTTGTACCGTATCTGCCAGCTCTGCCTCTGCCGGTTCGCCGGCTGTGTCTGTTTGCGGATGCTGCTTCAGAACTTTTTCCGAGAATTCGGAAATGGTTTTCAAATGGCCATTTTCATCGTTTTCTGATTTCACCGGATTGGTGGCCTGAAAATACAACAATCCGTTGCGCAAGGTGACCGCAAGCAAATAGCAGTCCGTTCCCCTCGCAAATACTTTCGGGTCACGTACTTCAAAGTAACGGCTGGGGAAATTGCCCTGCAAGGAATGTGATTTTGAGAACCGGGTGGCTATTTGCTCGATGAATGTTTGCGCTCTGTTGAGCTGTGGCGCAAGGGTGATGTGATGTTGCCCGGGGCGCTGGATGATAACGGGGTTTTCCAATATTACCGGTCTCGCCCGGCGTATCGTAATAACGATCAAGGTGATGATGGTAATCAATAGCAGTGACTCGCCCATTTCAGATCCTTATAAAAAGCGGGAGCTTGCGCCCCCGATTATTCAAAATTAAGCCCGCCTTGCCTTAATTCAGGGCAGCCAGGCTTCCCATCCAATTCCTGATGCGGTTGGCATCACCGACGCGGGTATGCTTGCCCCACGAATCGAGCAACACGATGATGACAGGACGCTGCCTGATTGTCGCTTCCATAACCAGGCAGAGTCCCGCCTCGCTGATATATCCGGTCTTGCTCACACCGATATCCCATGATGCGTTCCTGACCAGCGGGTTGGTATTGCTGAAACGCATGGTGCGGCCCCTCAAACCCTCGACAGAATGGGATGAACTGGTGGTGTATTGGTGAATCGCGGGATATCTGCGTGCCGCGGCAACCATCTTGACCAGGTCCTGCGCCGTGGAAACATTATCGCTGTCCAGTCCGGTCGGGTCAAAAAACCGGGTGTTCTGCATGCCCAGGACGCGCGCCTTGGCATTCATCGCGGCAACCATGGCCTCCGGCCCGCCCGGATAACTTCTCGCCAGCGCCAAAGCCGCCCGGTTCTCGGAGGCCATCAGCGCCAATTTCATCATTTCGCTGCGGGTAAGCGTCATGCCCACGCGCAACCTTGACTTGGTCCTTCTGATGCTGTTCAGATCGTCATCCGCGACGCTTATTTCCTGATCCATCGGCAGTTGCGCATCCAGCGTTACCATCGCGGTCATCAGCTTGGTAATGGATGCGATAGGCACCACGGTTTCCGAATTTTTGTTGTACAACGGTTGCTGGGTTTGCTCATCGAAGATCAGCGCGATATGCGACTTCACTTGAAGACGCGGGACCTTGTGCGCCTTTGGCTTTGCCTGCGTTTCTTCCTGCATGAAATGACTGTCCAGAGTCTCGGCCTGCGCTGCCAGCACATAAGCACACAAAGCCAACAGCCATATTTGTTTTATCATTATTTCCCATCCCGCAACGGCTAAACAGCCCGAAGCATACCTTAAACTTTGTAAAAATCAATAAACAGGCTGCATATGCTCTTCCTGTTTCTGAAGATTCCACATTTGCGCATACAGCTTGTTATGCGCAAGCAGTTCGCGATGCGTGCCGCGTTCGGCGATACGGCCCTTATCCATCACCAGTATCTGGTTGGCATCCACCACAGTCGACAAACGGTGCGCGATCACCAGCGTGGTGCGGTTTTGCGCAATCGAGCGCAGCTCGGCCTGGATCGCCTTTTCCGACTTTGAATCCAGCGCGGAAGTCGCCTCATCGAAAATCAATATCGCCGGATTCTTCAGGATAGCCCGCGCAATCGCCACGCGCTGCTTTTCGCCGCCGGACAATTTCAAGCCGCGCTCGCCGACCATGCTCTCATAACCCAGCGGCAGCGATTCGATGAAATCATGGATATGCGCGGCCTGTGCTGCGGAGATGATTTCCTCGCGGGTCGCACCGGGACGGCCATAGGCGATGTTGTAATAAATCGTATCGTTAAACAGCACGGTATCCTGGGGCACGATGCCAATTGCCGCGCGCAGGCTGGTTTGCGTCACTCCGCGAATATCCTGTCCATTGACGAGTATGCGCCCCTGCTGCACATCATAGAAACGGAACAGCAGGCGAGACAACGTCGACTTGCCCGCGCCGCTGGCGCCCACCACCGCCACCTTGTGGCCCGCAGGGATCGCGAAATCCACGTCGAACAATATCTGCCGGTCCGGCGCATAGCTGAAACTGACCCGCTCGAACCGGACTTCCCCGCTGCCCACCTGTAGGATGGCCGCATCCGGGGCATCCGCGATCTCGCGATCTTCGTCCAGCAGGCTGAACATCTTCTCCATATCGGCCAGGGCGTTGCGGATCTCGCGGTACACGAAGCCGAGAAAATGCAAGGGCATATAGAGCTGGATCATGAACACGTTGACCAGCACCAGATCGCCCACCGTCATCTTGCCCTGCACCACCTGGTCGGCGGCCAGCAGCATCAGCACGGTGATGCCGATCGCGATGATCACGCTCTGCACGGAATTGAGCAGCGCCAGCGAAGTCTGGTTGCGCACCGCGGCGGTTTCCCAGTGCTCCATATGGTGGTCGTAACGGTTCGCCTCATATTGCTCGTTGCCGAAATATTTCACCGT
>JAJZEQ010000032.1 GCA_021851345.1 Pseudomonadota bacterium | reverse complement strand
ATCAGGTTTGTTTGGTTCGACGGATAGGGAGAAGGTTTCCCGTATTCAAGTTGTAAAATATATGCATGGGAGAAATCGCCAAGGCTCTTTTTCAGATTGCTCCAGATGGGCTTTGACATGGGGGGGGACTTGTTCACTGTTTTCTTCAATTGGATTGCTCCAGCGCATGGCTGATGCCAGGATTGCACCCTCTCGACTCTGTGACTGTATCTTCGGATAATGCCAAGTCAGGCCGTTCCAGTCAGGGATGGCAGGGAGTGGGGTAAAAGGCTACCTCGTGTGACGCCAGCTGCCGTTCCTAAAATACGGCGGTTTGGTGTAATGACTTGGATTGGGTGAGCCACTTTGAGCAGACCAGACGACCTCTACCGATTGCACCGCCTGCTCGATGGACGACGCAGTACCATCAGCCGTCAGACATTGATAGAAGAGCTGGAGATTTCTCGCTCCAAACTTACCCGACTCATCGCCGACTTGCGTAACCAACTTGGCGCCCCTCTTATCTTCGACGCAGACCATGGTGGTTATCGTTACGACACCGCTGATGGTTGTCATTCTCTGCCAGGCTTGTGGTTTACCAGCGCTGAACTCTACTCACTCATCACTTTTAACTACCTGCTGCAATCACTTCAACCCGGCATATTAGATTCAGCGCTTTCGCCAATTCGCAGTCGTATTGACGCGCTCCTTCAAGCCGAACATCTCGGTAGCGGCGAAGCGCATAAGCGCATTCGTATCCTTGCTATGGCTACTCGCGCCAAAGATATGAGACACTTTCAGAGCGTCGCTGGTGCCGTGCTGCAACGCAAACGACTAATAATCCAGTATTACAACCGCGACCGCAACCAAACCAGCGACCGCGAGATTTCGCCCCAACGGCTTACTCATTACCGCGACAACTGGTATCTCGATGCATGGTGCCATCAGAAAAAAGGCTTACGCATCTTCGCCGTCGAATGTATCCGTCAGGCAACCACGCTTAATAAGCCCGCTAAAACGCTACCCGACACTACCCTCAATCGCCAACTTGCTAGCGCCTACGGCATCTTCGCCGGCCAACCCGTTGCCAACGCCATCCTACGTTTTACCGCCCACCGTGCCCGCTGGATCGCCGATGAAACCTGGCACCCCGAGCAACAATTCCGCTGGCTCGAAGACGGTCACTATGAGCTCTGCATCCCCTATTCCAATGACAAAGAACTCATCATGGACATCCTAAAATACGGTGCAGATGTGGAAGTGATCGCACCGGATGCTTTGAAAGAAGCAGTCAAAATCCAGCTCGATCAGGCCAGAAGCCAATATGGATAAGGGTTTTCAGCAGGATCTGGTTTTGAGCCTGGGGAATAGTAGGATTTATATCATTCACCAGAAAAATTGAATATGTCAGAGACGCTACGACCGATCGCTCATGCTGCCCAGAACCCTGACGGAAGCTGGCGGGATCCACACGACCTCGCCGACCACCTGGTTGGTGTGGCGGCGCTGGCCGCTTGTCATGCCCGGAAATTTGGTGCGGAGGATTGGGCGCATATTGCAGGGTTGTGGCATGACTTGGGCAAGTACCGCCTGCGCTTTCAGCAATACATCCGCAAAGTCAGCGGTTTTGATGCCGAGGCTCATATCAGGGGCGAGGCTGGGAAAGCCCCGCACTCCACTGCGGGTGCGATGTTGGCGTGTGATCGCTTTGGCGCGGCAGGGCGGGTGTTGGCCTACCTCATCGCCGGACATCACGCCGGGCTATATGACTGGTTCGGGGGGCTGGATGCTCGTCTCGGTAGCACGGACAGCCGCGAC
This sequence comes from Pseudomonadota bacterium, assembly GCA_021851345.1. Lineage (GTDB taxonomy): Bacteria > Pseudomonadota > Gammaproteobacteria > Burkholderiales > Gallionellaceae > Gallionella. Next base: position 3,410 of record JAJZEQ010000032.1, on the reverse strand, counting down.
GAACTCAACGAAGCTCTAGCTGAAAGGCCGCCTGATGAAATTCTCGATCACGGCACATTCGCCCCAAATCTGCGTGCCATACCGGGCGGCAAAGAAGGTTTTGCTTTATGGGTGCGGATATTATTTTCTTGTCTTGTCGATGCAGACTTCCTCGACACAGAAGCCTACATGGATGAAGACAAGGCCAAGCAGCGTAGCAACTGGCCGGGGGTCAAAACCCTGCTCAAACAATTCGATAGTTTCATGGCGTGCAAAGCAGTCGCAGCGGACCCCACGTCGGTCAATCAGTTGCGTGCCGACATTTTGCGACAGTGCCGCGAAAAAGCCCATGAAGCACCTGGCTTGTTCTCGCTTACCGTACCCACCGGTGGCGGCAAGACGCTTTCCAGCATGGCTTTCGCGCTGGAACATGCAAAGCGATATAACAAACGCCGCATCATTTATGTCATCCCCTACACCAGCATCATAGAACAGACCGCAGACATCTTCCGGGACATTTTTGGCGACACGGTAATTGAACACCACAGCAACGCCGAGGCTGATCCTGGTCACGAGAATCACAAAAGCCGTCTTGCCTGCGAGAACTGGGATGCGCCGGTTGTCGTCACCACAAACGTCCAGTTCTTCGAATCGCTGTTCGCTGCTAAAACATCACGCTGCCGCAAGCTGCACAACATTGTCGATTCCGTTGTGGTACTGGACGAGGCGCAACTGTTGCCGCCAGAGTTTCTGCAACCCATCCTCGATGTGCTGAACCTGCTGACCCAGTATTACGGCGTGACCGTTGCGCTCTCTACCGCCACGCAGCCCGCATTGGCAACACGCGAATACTTCGATGCACGGAACAACATGCGTGGTCTCGACAACGTACGCGAGATCATGAGCGACCCGGATGCACTCTACCGCGCCATGGAGCGCGTCAACGTGCGCCTGCCCGTCGACTGGAACACGCCTGTGAGTTGGGACGCGCTGGCGAGTGAAATCAGTCAGCACGATTCTGTGCTCGTCATCGTCAACCGCCGCAAAGATGCGCGCGAACTCTGGCAACGAATGCCGGAAGGTACTATGCATCTCTCCGCGCTGATGTGTGGGGAACATCGCTCGCAAACCATCCGGCAAATCAAAGCACGGATCAAGGTTGGCATTACTACCCGCGTGGTTAGTACACAGTTAGTAGAAGCGGGTGTTGATGTGGATTTTCCCGTGGTCTATCGGGCGCTGGCAGGGCTGGACTCCATCGCCCAAGCCGCTGGTCGCTGCAACAGGGAAGGACGGCTGGCAGAACATGACATGCAGGGCGAAGTCGTGGTGTTCGTTCCCCCGCAACCTGCGCCACCCGGTCTGTTGCGCAAAGGGGAAGACGCCTGCCGCAGCGTGCTCCATAGTCACACCGGCAAGCCGCTAGAGCGCACCTTGTTTGCCCGCTATTTTGAGAATTTCTATCATGCCTGCAATCTGGATGCGCAGGGAATTGGTGAATTGCTCAAGGTAGATGGGCAAACGCTGGCCGTCAACTTTCGCACCGCCGCCGAAAGATTCAAACTCATCCAGGACGAAAATAGCGCGCCTGTCATCGTCCGCTATCGCGGTTTTGATGGAAACGACGACAAGGTGGACGAATTACTGAGTACCCTGAGAAAGCATGGCCCCGAACGCTGGCTAATGCGCAAACTGCAGCGTTACACCGTTACAGTTCATAGCCAGGAAGCCATAAAGCTGCTGTCACAAGGTGATGTAGAGGAAGCCATCCCCGGTCTGTACGTCCAGGTCAGCGATTGGCTCTATCATCCTGATCTTGGGCTCAATCCAGATGGCTTGCCGCAGAGGCTAACAAATTGCATTGCATAAGGGAGAATGATGAAGACCTACTGCCTTGAGCTCACCGGCGACTTCGCCTGCTTCACCCGCCCGGAAATGAAAGTCGAACGCGTTAGCTACGACGTGATAACGCCCTCCGCCGCCCGAGCTTGCTTTGAAGCTGTCTTGTGGAAACCCGCCATCCGCTGGCATATCCACAAAATTGAAATCCTCAAACCCATCCGCTGGATCAATCTGCGTCGCAACGAAGTCGCCAGCGTGGTATCCACCAGAAATGTGGAAACGGCTATGAAAAACGGCACAGGCATTCTAGGGATCAACATTGAGGATGATCGCCAACAGCGCGCCGGGCTGTTTCTGCGTGATGTAGCCTATCGTGTTCATGCCGAACTAGAGTTTTTATCTGATCGCGATCTGGGTGCTACGGTTAACAAGTATTACGAAATGTTCGAACGCCGTGCCAGCCGTGGGCAATGCGTCAACCAGCCCTATCTTGGCTGCCGCGAATTTGCAGCGCACTTTCGGCTAGTGGCTGACCCCGCCGCAGAGCCTCCACCCATAGACGAAACCCGCGACCTGGGTTTCATGCTGTACGACCTGGATTTCACCCATCCCGCCGACCCCGCGCCGCGTTTCTTTCGCGTCCGACTGGAACGCGGCGTGGTGAACGTGCCTGCGTGGGGTAGCGAGGAGGTAAGGGGATGATTCTGCAAGCGCTCAACGACTACTATCAGCGCCGCCAACGCTCTCAGAGTCCGAAAGACCGGCTGCCCGCCTTTGGACTCGAAGAAAAGGAAATTCCATTCGTCATCGAGATTGATGCCGAGGGTCGGCTTGTCAATCTGGTTGATACCCGCACGCTAGAGGGCAAGAGAAAAATCGGCCAGCGTTTTCTGGTACCCCAAGGCGTGAAAAAAACCTCGGGCGTCGCAGCTAACCTGCTTTGGGATACCATCGAATACGTGCTCGGTGTGGACACCAAGGGCAAGCCGGAGCGGGTCGCCGAACAGCACGCCGCATTTCGCGCTCGGCTTGAAGCCTTATCGGAAGATGCGCTTAAAGACGAGGGTATTCAGGCCATACTCGCTTTTTTCAACGGCACCGACCTCAAACAACTCGAAACCTTGCCTGTCTGGCCAGATATTCTGGCCGCCAACCCAATCATGACTTTTCGCTTACATGGCGATGTGGAACTGGTCTGCCAGCGCCCCGCCGTGGTGGCAGCAACAACCCTGACGACAGCTGAAGGCAAGGCTGACGGCATCTGTCTCGTAAGTGGGAACGCAGCCGAAATTGAACGTTTACATACTGCTATCAAAGGTGTCTGGGGCGCGCAAACTTCCGGTGCTAACATCGTTTCGATCAACAACAAAAACGAAGGTGGCAACAACAGTGGACAAACCCCGGCATTTTCTTCCTATGGAAAACAGCAGGGATTTACTTCCCCTGTCGGAAAGCCCGCTGTCTTCGCCTACACCACTGCGCTCAATCACCTGTTGGTACGTGATTCCCGCCAGCGCATCCAGGTCGGCGATGCTTCCACCGTGTTCTGGGCAGAACAAGCGCACGATCTGGAAACCGCACTGCCTGAT
>JAJZEQ010000218.1 GCA_021851345.1 Pseudomonadota bacterium | reverse complement strand
CCATCGGTTGCGTCATCTGCATGTGTCCGTCCTGTTGCTGATTGTCAAAAGGACACTTGGGGGCATTGATCGGGATTTGATGAAAATTGGCCGAACCCAGGCGTGAAAGCTGTGTGTCGAGATAGGAGAATAAGCGACCTTGCAGTAATGGATCATTCGAAAAATCGATGCCCGGCACGACATGCGAAGGACAGAAGGCATCCTGTTCGGTCTCAGCAAAGAAATTGTTCGGCCAGCGATCTAGCACCATGCGACCGATCACGTGCAAGGGCACCCGTTCTTCCGGAATCAACTTGGTCGCATCCAGATGATCGAATGGAAAGTTGTCCGCTTGATCTTGCGTGAAAAGTTGAACCGAAAATTCCCACTCGGGAAAATTGCCAGACGCGATGGCGTCGAACATATCGCGGCGTTGGAAGTCCTGATCGGCACCGCAAATCTTGACGGTCTCATCCCAAATGGTCGACTGCAGGCCTAACTTAGGTCGCCAATGGAATTTGACGAAAGTCGATTCCCCTGCCTCGTTAATCAGCCGGAAACTATGTATGCCACAGCCTTCGATCATGCGAAGCGAAAGCGGTAGAGTGCGATCCAACATGATCCATATTACCATGTGCATGGCCTCGGGCGTGAGCGACATGTAATCCTAGAACGTGTCGTGCGCGGTCGCTGATTGTGGAAAACCACGATCGGGTTCCATCTTTACGGCATGGATGAGATCCGGAAATTTGATGGCATCCTGGATGAAGAAAACTGGAATGTTGTTGCCGACCAGATCCCAGTTGCCTTCCCTGGTATAAAATTTGACGGAAAACCCGCGCACATCACGTGGAGTGTCGACAGAACCCACACCCCCTGCGACGGTCGATATGCGAGTGAACAAAGGTGTCTTTTCACCTACTTCGGCGAGTATTCTGACGGTGGTATACCGCTTCAACGATGCTGTCAACTCGAAGTATCCATGCACGCCCGTCGCCCGCGCGTGAACGATACGCTCGGGAATACGCTCATGGTCGAAATGGGTGATTTTTTCGCGAAGGATGAAATCTTCTAGCAGCGTCGGGCCGCACGGATTGGCCTTGAGCGAATTTTGATTATCGGAAAGTGCAATACCCTGGTTCGAGGTGAGCGCGGGGTGCCCCCCACCAGCGATCTGGTGCAGTTCACCGCCGGCTGCCAGTTTTGAGTCTCCGTTTTGAGCCGTGCTCTTTTCCTGTTCGAGTTTCCCAGAATTTTTCATTGTCATTTCTTTGCTCATAACCGATTTCCTTGGTGAGTAAGGCCGAAGGAAATCTCATTCGATCACCACCAGTTAGGAACTAATGACCACTGGTGACACTGAAAAATTGTAAAATTACGCGAAATTCTTCACCGCAAAATCCCAATTGATCAAATGATCCAGGAAATTCTCAACGAACTTGGCGCGCAGGTTGCGGTAGTCGATGTAATAAGCGTGTTCCCACACGTCCACGCACAACAGCGCCTTGTCGCCCGTGGTGAGCGGCGTACCGGCCGCGCCCATGTTGATGATGTCCACCGAACCATCGGCCTTCTTCACTAGCCAGGTCCAGCCGGAACCGAAGTTGCCCATGGCCAAGGTCTGAAAGACCTTCTTGAATTCGTTATAACTACCCCACTTCTTGTTAATTGCATCGGCCAGCATGCCGGTTGGTGCCGTACCGCCCTTCGGCTTCATGCAGTTCCAGAAAAAGGTGTGGTTCCACACTTGGGCAGCATTATTGTAAATGCTACCGGAAGAGTTCTTGACGATCTCATCCAGTGCAGTTCCTGCGAATTCAGTACCCTTGATCAACACCCTTGATCAACGTGTTGAGAGTGGTCACGTAGGTCTGATGATGCTTGCCGTAGTGGTACTCGAATGTTTCCTTGGACAGGTACGGCACGAGGGCATCCATGGCGTAAGGTAATGCAGGTAACGTATGTTCCATTTTCAACACTCCTATTGGTTAATGCCAAGAATGCCAACATGTAACGTCAGGAACTGTGCGCCAGCCCACATACTGTTAACGCCAACGCGATTTTGACCCAGGCCGCCGGAATGCGTTGATCCAGCTGCATGTTCAGAAAGGGATGTTCTCTGAGGAATTTCAGATGATGCGCACAAAGGGATGCAGGATGGCACGCGCGGCTCATCAATCACCTATATGAGAATGCCAGGCGCTTATGCCGTTATGTTTGACACCGTACAGACCGCATCCAGCTTTATGCCTAAATTTTAGTCAGTCAGCCGGATCAGTGTGCGTCGAGCAGGCTGGGGTGATATTTTTGTCATTATTGAAAGGGAATATATGGAGTCTGATAATGAATAAAGATCAAGTCAAAGGGGTCATAAAGGACGTCGCTGGCAAAGTACAAGAAATTGCCGGAAAAATGGATGACAACAAAGGGCAGCAAGTCAAAGGATTAAACAAACAGATATCCGGAAAATCAGAAAAAATCTATGGTGACGCGAGGGAAGTCGTCAAGGATGCCCACAAGAATTCTTGAGGCGCTAAGCTGACAGCATTGATCGTATGGTGCAGATCATGCCCCATTGGATGGGGCTTCTGAAGACCGTCCTGATCGAGTCCCTGAGTTCCTGGGTGGATCATCGCGCATCCAGCAAAGGCGCAGCTCTGGCCTTCTATACATTGTTCTCCATGATGCCCATTTTGGTGCTGGCCATCGCAGTGGCGGGACACTTCTTCGGTGCCGAAGCCGCACAAGGGGAGATCGTGAACCAAGTGCGAGGTCTGGTGGGGCCGAATGGGGCACAGGCAATCCAGGCATTACTAACCGCGGCGCGTGATCCTACCTCCGGGCTGCTGACGACACTCGTAGCGAGTGCCCTTTTACTGTTTGGCGCCACAAGCGTCTTCGCTGAGTTGAAGGATAGCCTGGATGAATTATGGGGGTTGGACAAACCGCGTCAATCAGCATTCATCGTGCTTTTAAGAACTCGCCTATTGTCCTTAGGCATGGTGCTTGTTCTGGCTTTTCTATTGCTCGTCTCTCTGGTTGTCAGTGCCGCACTGGCCATGCTTGAACATCAGGCAAATGCGGTATTAGGGAGTTCTGCCGTAATGCTCACAATCCTCTCTTCCCTTCTTTCACTAGGGGTCATCGCCAGCCTGTTTGCAGTCATCTACAAAACTTTACCGGATGCACAACTTTCGTGGCGCGATGTCTGGGTGGGCGCCGCCTTTACGGCGGGGCTGTTTACCTTGGGGAAATATGCAATCGGATTGTATCTAGGCAACAGCGGCATCGCATCGAGCTTCGGTGTTGCGGAGTCTCTGATTGCATTGTTGCTGTGGGTTTATTACTCGGCACAGATTTTCTTTCTGGGAGCGGCGTTCACGCGGCATTATGCACTGCGCTTTGGCAGCTTGCGGCAGGAGTGACTACTTGGCAGGCTGTTGAAAACAGGCTGGAAAAGTACCCGGCGATCTCGGGCGCGCAGATGGAGACAAGGATTTTCAATACCCTCCCCTGCGGGGCCGAAAAAAGGTGGACGGGCAGTGGAAGCTGTTCAGCCTGACGCACAATATCGAGAAACTGGCGCATCATGGTTATGGGAACTAAGGGAATGAGTTACCAGATGGCCGAAAAATCCCAAGTTCGGGCTGTGCAATGGACGGAAAACGCCGATTTCGGCAAGATGACAAACGAAGGAAATCAACAGAAATGAGACTGCCTGCATTCGAAAAAATCGGCCCGCAACTGGAGCAGGGGCTTCAGAAACGGGTTATTCTGCAGCCTCGTTATGTGCGTGCTGCATAGATTGAGACATGACAGAACTTGCCCCCCGGGGCCTTACCGACGTCCTTGTGAAGTTGATTTTTTTCAAGTGCAGTTTCATGGGCGCTCGTGCCATTGCATATCACTCACTGGTTTAGTGAATGTTTTCTCGCCGTCAGTCGCCTACCGGCCCTTAGCTGTAACCGTTGGCTATTTGAGATTTCCCCGCGTTCGTAAGGCACCGCTGACCGCTGATTGTTGCGCAGACAGTCGGCTGTAGATCCTTCGAACTTACGGGCGACGTCCCATTACACCAAAGATGACGGCGAAAATGATGCCGATGACGGCGCAAATCCAAGCTAAATTTACCGCGGTGCCGGCAATTCCACTGAAACCGAGAACGGCAGCGATCAGTGCGATGACGAGGAATGTTACTGCCCAAGAGATCATCAGCAACTCCTTTTTAATAAAAGATTGGCGCGATTCAAAGGTGTTTCCACCCGAGCTATGACGTACGCGGCGAGTATCAAGACGACGTCAGTACGACATTGAAGAGAATTACAGTAAAAATCCTCAGTTGTATGTTCGCTGGCACACAGTATCTCTCCGGCAGATGCCAAGCATCGAATAATGCTCAATGTCGCCACGTCGATCACTCCTAATTCTCCCTGCTCAAAGATTGAGCAGGGAAGTGTCACACGTGGGTCAATGTTCGATGCAAATCACCCCTTAAAGTGGGCCAGATTTCGGTGCAAAACAACACTACAGTAGATACGCAGGGCATTTTTGATGGCAAGATGCCTTAAAGGCCGGTAGTCGAGAAATTCACCAATTCTGTGCAGGTATCTAGTCAATTTCGTATGTTGAATCCGTTCTTGCCTTGGTTTAGCTCGGCATATATCAGGAACTGACCAAGAGCGACCCTCGGTCAACAGCTCCGTAAGAAGGAGTCGCCCCAGTATTAGTCGAGATCTCCCTGAGCAGCGATTGCTTCAGCGATGGTGGGTTTGCCTTTGAGTATCCATTCGAATCCCACGGCAATCATCGCACCGATGAGTGGACCGACTATGTAAATCCAGCATGTACCCAAGTTACCACGTATCAGATCGGGCGCAAAAGACCGGACCGGATTCATCGAAGCGCCACTGATTGGCGCCGCCCAAAGCCCGGCTAATGCGATGTAACCCCCAACGGCGAGCGCTGCGTTGGGGCCAATATTGCGCGCCCCTGAGGCAGTACCAAGTATGGTGCTGACCAAGCCGGTAGTTAACAATACTTCCATGGCAAGCGCCTTGATATCGCTGATCCCTTTTCCAGGAACGGTGGCCCCTAATAGGCCGACTGAGCCGAACATCGCCCCTAAGAAAAGGGCCGCAGAAATCCCTCCGACGAACTGGGAAAGAATATACCCAGGAACCCGTTTCCATGGAAAATTACAGCGCACCGCAAATGCAAGTGTGACCGCCGGATTTAGGTGCGAACC
>JAJZEQ010000191.1 GCA_021851345.1 Pseudomonadota bacterium | reverse complement strand
GGGCTGCCGATCTTCTTTGCGGTGATGTATTTGCTGTTCCAGGGCATCTTCATCTTCGGCCAGCCGCTGCAGACCGGCATCGCCGCCGCGTTCAACTGGCTGCGCGAATCCGCGCTGGCGCCGCTGCTGGCCAGCCTGCCGCATGCCGTGCAGGGCCTGTTGCTGGACGGCATATACAACGGCGTGGCCACCGTCGCGGCGTTCGTGCCCGTCATCATATTGTTCTTTCTGTTCATGGCAATGATAGAAGACAGCGGCTATCTGTCGCGCGCGGCATTCCTGATGGACGCGCTGATGGCGCGCTTAGGCCTGGACGGGCGCGGTTTCGTGATGCTGCTGATGGGCTTCGGCTGCAACGTTCCGGCGCTGATGGGCACGCGCGTGATGCGCTCGCGCGCGATGCGGCTGCTCACGATGCTGGTGATCCCGTTCTCGCTGTGCTCGGCGCGCCTGCAGGTGTTCATCTTCTTCACCGCCGCGCTGTTCTCGCCCGGGGCCGCGCCTGTAGTGCTGTTCAGCCTGTACCTGTTCAGTTTCGCCGCCGCGATACTCACCGCGCTGATCTTCAAGAACAGGTTCAAAAACAGCGAACCCTTCGTGCTGGAACTGCCGCCCTACCGCTTCCCCACGCTGCGCCAGATGGTGTTGCGCGGCTGGCTGGAGGTGCGCCACTTCCTGCGCCGCGCCAGCAAATTCATCATCGCCGGCGTGGTGATGGTGTGGCTGCTGACCCATATGCCGCTGTCCGCCGTCCCGGCCGGTCCCGACACGCTGGCGGGCATGATAGGCGGCGCACTGCAACCGCTGTTTGCCCCGATCGGCATCAACCAGCAACTGACCATCGCGCTGATCTTCGGCTTCATCGCCAAGGAGATCGTGATCGGCGCGCTCGCGGTGATCTACGGCCTCTCAGGCGCGGCGCTGGGCGGCGCGATCGGGCAGCAGCTGGACTGGGTGCAGGCCTACAGCTTCATGCTGTTCACGCTGCTCTACACCCCCTGCCTCGCCACCGTCGCGACGCTGCAAAGCGAATCCAAGCAGACCCGCTTCACGCTGCTGTCGCTGGCCTGGTCGCTGGGGCTGGCATGGCTGGTGAGCTTCGCGTTCTACCAAGGCGCGAGGGCGCTGGGGTATTGAATCGTGCGGGACAAAGCAGATACCATGGTCATCGCACACGAATCGGGACAGGCTGTCACTGGAATATCAAACCAGTGACAATGAATATGCCCTGCAGCCGGATGCCCTGATTCGGGCAGCATCTTTTATGAACTGATCAACAACCAACAAGGGGAATCGGCCATGAGCACAAAGAAAGGCAAGGCAACATCCATCAATATCGGCATCAGCGACAAGGACAGGGAGAAGATCGCGAAGGGACTTTCCGGACTGCTCGCCGACAGCTACACGCTCTACCTGATGACGCACAACTTCCACTGGAATGTCACTGGACCGGAATTCAACAGCCTGCACCTGATGTTCATGGCCCAGTACACCGAGCAGTGGAATGCGCTCGACATCATCGCGGAACGCATACGCGCGCTGGGCCATCCGGCGCCGGGCACCTACAGGGAATTTGTGAAGCTGGCCAGCATCAAGGAAGTCGAGGGCGTGCCCAGGGCGATGGACATGGTCCGCCATCTGGTGGCCGCCCAGGAAGCTACGGCGCGCACCGCGCGCAACCTGTTCCCGCTGGCCGATGCCGCGAACGACCAGCCGACCGCCGACGTGCTGACGCAGCGACTGGAGGTGCACGAGAAGACCGCGTGGATGCTGCGCAGCCTGCTCGAGGACTGAACCGGCCCGCGACTGCCGGGCTGATCCGTTTTCCCGGATAGCTGCAGTCCGGTTTTGAATTGATTGCCGGAACATCCCGGCACTGGAATATTCCCGCCACGGGAATATCCGATAGAACGCACCCAACCGATAAATAACGGAGTAAATTAATGAGCAAACTTTTTTCGCCCATACAGTTGCGCGGATTGACCGTCAAGAACCGCATCTTCATGTCGCCGATGTGCCAGTACTCCGCGCATGACGGCATCCTGAACGACTGGCATCGCGTCCATTACGGCAGCAGGGCCGTGGGCGGGGCCGGGCTGGTGATGATAGAGGCCAGCTCGGTTTCTCCTGAAGGGCGCATCACCCCTTACGATTCGGGCATATGGTCGGCACAACAGGTGGAGGCATTGCGCCCCATCATCGCTTCCATCAGGGCGCAGGGCGCGACTCCCGGTATCCAGCTCGCCCATGCGGGCCGCAAGGGATCCTGCACCCAACCCTGGAAGGGCGGGAAAGGGATCAGCCTCAAGGATGGCGGCTGGCAACCTCCCGCGCCCAGCGCCATACCCTTTTCTGCCGACTACAACATGCCCGTGGAAATGAGCCAGGCCGACATCGACCGGGTGACAGCGGAATTCGCCGCATCCACAAAACTGGCGCTGGACGCGGGATTCGAAACCATTGAGATCCACATGGCGCACGGCTATCTGCTGCACCAGTTCCTTTCCCCGTTGAGCAACCGCCGCAGCGATTCCTACGGCGGCAGCCTGGAGAACCGGATGCGATTCCCGATGCAGGTCGCGCAAACCGTGCGCGACCTGTGGCCCGATGACAAGCCCGTGATGGTGCGGATTTCCGCGACAGACTGGGTCGAGGGCGGCTGGGATATGGCGGGATCGCTGGCACTGGTGAACCGGCTCAAGTCTATCGGCATAGACATGGTCGACGTCTCATCCGGCGGGCTAATCCCCGGCGCGGTGATACCGGCCGCGCCGGGATACCAGACCGCGTTCGCCGCCGAATTGCGCAAGCAGACCGGGATGGCGATCAGCGCAGTCGGGATGATCACCGACGCGGTCCAGGCCGAGCATATCCTGGTCACGCAACAGGCCGACGTCGTGTCGATCGCCCGGGAGCTGCTGCGCGACCCTTATTGGCCGCTGCATGCGGCAAAAAAGCTGGGCGTGGATATTCCCTGGCCGCCGCAATACCAGCGCGCCAAACCATGATCTCCCGGCGATGATTTCAGCGGGCTGCATTTCAGCAAACCGCCGTGCTGATCCGCACCGTGAAATGATCGGACTCCGTCGCCTTGCCCATTGCTATGCCGCAGTAATTGACCGGCCTATTTATTGTAGATACAATAAAAAATGAAAGTGACCTTTGATCCGAAGAAAAACGCTGACAACATTCATGAAAGGCAGTTGTCGTTTAATGAGGTTTCGAAGCTGGAATGGTCGAGCGCTGTGATTCTTGAAGATGTGCGCAAAGATTATGGTGAGCGCCGGTTCCGTGTTTTTGGGTACATTGATGAGCGCCTTTACGCTGTTGTGTTCACGCCACGTGAAGATGCTGTACATATCATCAGTTTTAGGAAGGCCAACAGTCGAGAGGTGAAACGATATGGCTAAATTAGCAAAGCGCAAGACTACTGCAGAAATGTTGGACGACGACAATCCGGAATGGACGGCAGAGGATTTTTCCAAGGCGCGTCCTGCAACAGAAGTATTGCCTGAAATATTCCCCAATGCCGTTGCTGATGTCATGCTCAAACGAGGCAGGCCACGTAAAGAAGTGACAAAGGCTCCTGTCAATATCCGCCTTTCTCCTGATGTGGTCGAGGCATTCCGTGCGACAGGCAGGGGCTGGCAAACCCGCGTTGATGAGGCATTGAAGGATTGGCTCAAATCTCATAAGCCAGCGTCGAACCACTGACACTGTTATTTGCCAGTACATGGATTTATTTCTTATGGTGCGCCCGGAGCGATAAATCTAGGCACTGGGAATACACAGTCCCATTATAAAGCTCCTGATTTTAGTTGAAATAGCGAAGAGAAACTTACTTCTTCTCTGGTTTCTTGTTTATATCAAAAGATTCCAAAATTATCGTTGATTTTGGAAAGGCGATGGGTTGGGAATCCATTACCACCGTACGTCCAGGGAAGGCCGGCTTCGTCTTGTTAGTTTGAGTTGGCGCAGGCGTGGATTGTTGAGCTTGTTTGGTAGATACTTTAGAAGCGTTATTGTCGCTCTGATGGTTTTTGTTTGTCATTCGTATTCTCCTGTAATGGCTGGACGATTATTGGCGAGCTTATTTTGACATTCTGAGCTTTTGACTCAATATTTATGAAATTATATATCCATTTTGGAGCACAAAGTAACATCAGCACGGCTAAAGAATAGAACGCAAAACGTTGTGCCCAAAGTACTTTACGTTTTCTTTTATCATTCAAAGCAAAGTTCGCATCAATTGCGGCTGAATATTCTTTAAGTAATCCTAATTGAGCATCAGCCAGTACTGATTCTGGTGCAGTGTGTTCTTGAAAATAGGCCATTATGTTAGATGGGCTAGGTGGTCGATTAATGTAGGCACTTTGATGAAGTAAATAAGCGACAAATACAGTTGAGACCAATAATAATGTTATCGACAATCCCAAAGGAACCCAAAAAAGAATGATATTTAAACAGGATGTCGAGTCACCCCTAAAGGTTGTTGCCAAATACACGTCTGCACCCACAATAGGTGTGAGTGTTGATGTAATGATAAATCCCGTTCTTTCTCTAACTTTGTTGAAATCATTTTTTTCTGCCTCATAAACATTGGAGGCATGATCAAGCAACCATTCAATCGATTTAGTTTCCATTGGAATATTCTTACCATGTGTTCGATACTTTATTCCCCGTCCAAGTAACACGGGGGGCTATAAATACATAACCCACAATCTAACAGCAATGCCCATTCATTGAAACAGGCCAAAATATATAGGCTACTGCTCGTGGAGTTGCGCTAAGGCCTTGCCCATTGCCGTTGTTTCCCGGCCTTGATGCGGTTATCATGCGCGCGATGAAATCTGCCCGCCTGATCCTGCCGTTGCTGTGCGCACTCTCGCTGCTGTTTGCCCAGCAGGCCGGAGCGGCGCACACCCTGAGCCATGCGCTCGAGGAACAGTCGCAGCATGACAAGCATCCGTCCGATTCCCCCGCCTGCGAGAAATGCGCCGCTTATGCGCAGCTGGGCAGCGCGCTCAGCGCCGGCACTACAGCTTTCACTCCGCCGCAGATATCAGGCGTAGCCATACGGCGCAGCACTGCCAGCTGCCAGACCACCCACCTTCTTGCCGCCGTTGCGCGCGGCCCCCCTGCACTCTTCCAGGCTTACGCATAAACGCCCGCCCTGCGCCGCTTGCGCGCAGGGCGGGTTTTGCAACATAGTTGGAGGAATACCATGTTCAA
>JAJZEQ010000224.1 GCA_021851345.1 Pseudomonadota bacterium | reverse complement strand
CAAGAAGCAAGCCTCTTATAAGGTGCAAAATACATCGCGCATCATTCCAACCAGCTTGAGCGTGCGGATATCTCCGATCCGGTAGTAGACTCGATTGGCATCCTTGCGTGTTGCCAAAACGCCTTTGTCGCGCAATATCGCCAGATGCTGCGAAATGTTGCTCTGCGATGTGCCGACCTGCTCGACGATGTCCAGCACGCTGATCTCCTGGTCGCCGAGTACGCACAAAATCTTCAGGCGTAACGGATGCGCAATCGCCTTGATGGCCATTGCGGCCTGCTGGATGTCTTCATCCCTGTCGATAAGTTTGTTTGCCATTTAATTTCCTTAATTAAGCTGCTGAACTGTACACCGATCGGACTGATTTCAGCTAATATATACCTTGATAATGCCACTACCCGTATTTATTTTACATCAATGAACGTCACCCCCGTTTTACTACTCATACTGGACGGTTTCGGCTACAGCGAAGAAGCCGATTACAACGCAATTTTGGCCGCCCGCAAACCCAACTGGGATCAATTCTGGCACGATTATCCGCACACCCTGCTTAACGCATCTGAAAAGTTTGTCGGACTGCCTTCCAGTCAAATGGGCAATTCCGAAGTGGGGCATCTCAATATCGGTGCCGGACGGGTGGTGTACCAGGATCTAAGCCGTGTCGACGTGGATATCGAAGACGGCAGTTTCTACACCAATCCGGCTCTTGGCAAGGCGCTTGCATTGGCCAAGCAAAACGACAGCGCATTTCACATCATGGGCCTGCTCTCCCCGGGCGGCGTTCACAGCCACGAGAACCACATTTTCACCATGCTGGAAATGGCGGCCCGCCAAGGTTTGAAAAAAGTCTATCTGCATGCCTTTTTGGATGGGCGTGACACCCCGCCCAGGAGTGCGGCACATTCATTGCAGTTATTGCAGGAAAAATGCGCCGCGCTGGGCGTCGGCCGGATTGCCAGCATAGTCGGCAGATTTTACGCGATGGACAGGGATAATCGCTGGGAACGTGTGCAGCCTGCCTATGAATTACTGGCCCGCGGCAAGGCCGAGTTTAGCGCGACAAATGCTTTGGAAGGTCTCGAGCTGGCCTACGCACGAGGCGAATCCGACGAGTTCGTCAAGCCTACCGCCATTGTTGCATCCGGCATGCAAGCCATTGCCATGCAGGATGGCGACGTGATCGTGTTCATGAATTTCCGCGCCGACAGGGCCCGTGAAATTACCCGCGCACTGACCAGCGAGACATTCGATGGATTTGCCCGCAAATCTTTCCCAAAGCTTGGCGGTTTTGTCACGCTTAGCCGTTATGGCGACGATTTTGATCTGCCCTGCGCATACACACAGGAACCCATCCACAACGGTTTCGGTGAATATATTTCCAGCCTAGGGTTGAGGCAGCTGCGCATCGCAGAAACGGAAAAATATGCCCATGTTACCTACTTTTTCAACGGCGGAAGAGAGCAGCCCTACCCCGGAGAGGAGCGCATTCTGGTACCCTCTCCCAGAGTCACCACATACGACCTGAAGCCGGAAATGAGTGCTTTCGAAGTAACGGACAAACTCGAAGCCGCGATTTTGAGCCGCCAGTATCACGCCATTATCTGCAATTATGCCAACGGCGATATGGTCGGGCACAGCGGCAACATGGCAGCCGCCGTCAAGGCTATCGAGGCGCTGGACGTGTGCATCGGCCGTGTAGTCAAGGCGATGCAAGCGATCGGCGGCGAGGTCATCATCACTGCGGATCACGGCAACGCAGAGCAAATGATCGATCATGCCACTCATCAAGCCCACACTGCACACACCTTGAACCCCGTCCCTTTTCTGTACATCGGGCGCAAAGCCAAATTGCTTGACCACGGGTCTTTGCGTGACCTCGCTCCCAGCCTGCTGGCTTTAATGGGTTTACCCAAACCGGCCGAGATGACTGGGCACAGCCTGATCCAGATATAGTGATTTTTCCCGCGCGCCTGATTACATTTATTTTATGTAGCCTGTCCATTATCAGCACTGCATACGGCGGCCAGCAGGAGGAACTGGATAACCTGCGCAAGCGCATCGCAGCCATGCAGTCAGAAATGGAGAAAACCAGCGAAACGAAATCTGAAGTATCCGATTCTCTCCGCGAATCCGAACGGTCCATCAGCAACAGCAATCGCAAACTTTCCATTCTTGCAGCACGGTTGCTTGCTGCTGACGCCAAGCTCAACAGCCTGCAGACAGAGCGCCGAATGCTGGCCGCCAAGGTGGCAAGCCAGCAAGCGCTGCTCGGTAAACTGTTATACCAGCAATATCTCGGCGGCAAGCAGGAATATCCCAAACTCATGCTAAACAACCAGGATCCGAACCAGGCCATCCGCAACCTGCAATATTACCAATACATCGCCCGTGGCCGCGCCGACTGGCTTGCCTCATTGCGCAGCGACCTTGTCGCACTCGATGAAACCAGCAAAGCCGCACTCGATCAGCGCGCGGAACTGGCATCGTTACGCCTGGAGCAAACCGCCCAGAAACAAACACTGGAAAAGGAAAAACGCGCTCACCAACAAATGCTGGCAAAAATTTCCCATCGGCTGCGCCAACAGCACCGCGAGATCAACCATCTGCAGCGTGATGAAAGCCGCCTGGCGCAATTGGTGGACAGGATAGCAAAAATGCTGTCCCAGCCGAAATCGAATTCCTTGTTTCATAATGACAACCTTCCTGACAACCAGTTCGATGGCAATCCGTTCGACCAGCTTGAAGGCAGACTGGCTCTTCCGGTCAAGGGCGAGGTAACCAATCGCTTCGGCTCATTGCGCCCGGACAGCCCGGTTCAGTGGAAAGGCCTGTTTATCAAGGCGCCCAGCGGGCAAGCCGTCAAGGCTATCGCCGCCGGCCGGGTGGTATTTGCTGATTGGCTGCGCGGCTTCGGCAACCTGCTAATCATCGATCACGGCAAGGGATATATGAGCTTGTATGCCAACAACGAAACGCTCTACAAGCAGGTGGGCGACATACTGCACGGCGGTGATACCATAGCGTCGGTCGGCAATAGCGGCGGCAACGAGGATTTCGGTTTATACTTTGAACTACGCCATCAGAGCAAGCCGCTCGACCCGATGAAATGGATGGCAAAAAAATAAACTTGAGGAAATTATGCATCTTCTGAAAAAAGTAGGTTTGGTAAGCTTGGGCTTGGTCGCGGGCATTACAATCAGCTTCCAGTTCTCAGCAATTGCTGACAAGGAGACTGTCGCCACACCCCTGCCAATCGAAGAGTTGCATGAATTTTCTGAAGTGTTTGGCCGCATCAAGAGCGACTATGTCGAACCTGTCACCGACAAAAAACTGATCACTGACGCAATTGCCGGAATGTTGAACGGCCTGGACCCGCATTCGGCTTACCTGGACGCGGATGCATTCAAGGAATTGCAAGACGGAACAAATGGCGAGTTCGGGGGGCTTGGAATCGAGGTCGGCATGGAAGACGGCGTCATAAAAGTCATTTCGCCGATTGAAGATACTCCCGCATATCAGGCCGGCATCAAGAGCGGTGATTTCATCATCAAAATTGATGACACGCTGATCAAGGGTATGTCCCTGAATGATGCGGTTAAACGCATGCGCGGCAAACCCGGCAGCAAAATCGTTCTGACCATCATCCGGAAAAACGTCCCCAAGCCGCTGGAAATCACTTTGGTCCGCGCCGTGATCAAAGTACAAAGCGTAAAATCCAAGCTGCTGGAATCCGGGTACGGATATGTTCGTGTTACCCAGTTTCAGGAACAGACGGGAGAGAACCTGGCCGCTGCACTCGAAGCGCTTACCAAAAAGAACAAAGGTCCGCTAAAGGGCCTGGTTCTTGATTTGCGCAATGACCCGGGCGGATTGCTGACTGCCGCAGTCGGGGTTTCCTCTGCATTTTTAGCCAAAGACGCGCTGATTGTTTATACCGAAGGCCGGACTGAAGACGCCAAGATGCACCTTACGGCCAATCCCGAAAATTATTTGCGCGGAAACGGAGCAAGCGATTATCTCAAGGGCTTGCCAGGATACTTCAAGACTGTGCCCCTGATCGTTCTGGTGAACGGTGGCTCCGCATCAGCATCCGAAATCGTGGCTGGCGCACTTCAGGATCACAAGCGTGCTGTCATTATGGGCACACAAACGTTCGGCAAGGGCTCGGTTCAAACGGTTCTGCCGCTGGGCAACAACACTGCCATCAAGCTTACTACAGCGCGTTATTACACCCCGTCCGGACGTTCCATACAGGCCAAGGGCATCGTACCTGATATTCTTGTGGATGACCCCGATACCGCCGGGCGGGATAATATGTTCAGCCTGCACGAGGCTGATCTGGACAGGCATTTGACCAATGACAGGCCATCAGACGCCAAGTCGGGCGGTAGTATCAAAAGCGAACCTGCTCTGCGCGGTCCTGCAGAAGATACCGCCAATATGGTGCCAACTGAATTTGGATCCAAAAATGACTACCAGCTTATTCAGGCGCTGAATCTGCTTAAAGGTATACAAATTCTGCAGGGCCGATAACTAGCCGGGGGATCGGGATGACTAACTCCGTTGAATTGGATAAACAGCACGATATCGTATTTGCCGCTGAACCCCCGGGGCAGACAAAGCGCGCCCACCTGTTGTTGTCGGGCATGCCTGGCTGCAAAGTTGAGTATGGTGACGCCCCCAATATTCTGCGCGTATCCTACAATTTGCGCCAATACACCCTGGAAGGTTTGGAAAACGGCTTGATGAAGGAAGGTTTCTTTCTCGACCACAGCCCCTTGCACAACATCGGGCGCAAGGTCATCTACTATTGTGAAGACACCATCTGCCATAATCTGGATATACCTGCACATCCGACCAAATTGAGCGAGCGCGAGGTATTTGTCAAAGCCTACGGCCGGGAACTGCACGGCGACCACGACGACATCCCTCCGGAATTGCGAGATTACAAATAGCCGGTGCAAGCAAAAACGCCATCGAGCAGGATGGCGTTGGCATAAGCGGGGATTTCAGCATCAGAAAATCAAAAAGGCTAGCGGAGCGCGCTAACCATTTGATATTTGGTGGGCCGTGCGGGGATCGAACCTGCGACAAACGGATTAAGAGTCCGCTGCTCTACCAGCTGAGCTAACGACCCGACATAATTGAGACCTTGGGCGGGGTGCATTATCTGAAATGCACTGTAGCCTGTCAAAGATATTCGCGGCGAACCTCCGCTGCAAACGCCAACGCCCTCTC
>JAJZEQ010000063.1 GCA_021851345.1 Pseudomonadota bacterium | reverse complement strand
TTCCTTGACGGCGCGCTCAACACGCGCCAGTCCTGCGCGGAACTGGTTTTCCGCCAGCTCGCCCACGGCGCGCACGCGGCGATTGCCGAGGTGATCGATGTCATCGATTTCGCCGTGCCCGTTGCGCAACTCAACCAGAATCTTCACCACCGCGACGATGTCTTCATTCGACAAAATCGATGAACCGGTCAGCTCGTCGCTCCCGACGCGACGGTTGAACTTCATGCGGCCCACGGCCGACAGATCATAGCGTTCGTCATTGAAGAACAGGCCGTTGAACAGGTTTTCGACCGCCTCCTCGGTAGGCGGCTCTCCGGGGCGCATCATGCGGTAAATCGCCACCCGCGCCGTCCATTGGTCGACGGTTTCGTCGGTGCGCAGGGTTTGCGAAATGAATGCGCCATGATCCAGATCGTTGGTGTACAGGGTATTGATCTTCTTGATACCGGCGGCCTGAAGCTTTTCCAGCAACGCTTCAGTGATCTCGTCGTTGGCGTTGGCTATGATTTCCCCGCTGTCCTTGTCCACGATGTTGCTGGCAATCACGCGGCCGATCAGGAATTCCTCGGTCACATCCAGCTTGTCGATGCAGGCCTCTTCTATTTCGCGAATATGGCGCACGGTGATGCGCTTGTCCTTGGCCACGATGAGCTTGCCGGATTTGCCCAGAATGTCAAACCGCGCCACATCGCCGCGCAGGCGCTCGGGCACCACTTCAAACTGGAAGCCTTTCTTGCCCAGGTGGAACGCATCAAACTCGAAGAACATTTTGAGCATGTCTTCGTTGCTGTATCCCAGCGAGCGCAGCAGGATGGTGACCGGCATCTTGCGACGGCGGTCGATACGGAAGTACACGTAGTCCTTCGCGTCGAATTCGAAGTCCAGCCAGGAACCGCGATAGGGAATGATGCGCGCGGAGAACAGCAGCTTTCCGGAGGAATGCGTCTTGCCGCGATCATGCTCGAAGAACACGCCCGGCGAACGGTGCAACTGTGAAACGATGACGCGCTCGGTGCCGTTGATCACGAACGAGCCGGTGTGGGTCATCAGCGGGATTTCTCCCATGTACACTTCCTGCTCCTTGACTTCCTTGACGGTGGGCTTGGACGCTTCCTTGTCCATGATGGTCAGGCGCACGCGCGCGCGCAACGGGGACGCATAAGTCAGCCCGCGCTGGCGGCATTCCTTGACATCGAACGGCGGCATGCCCAACTGGTAACTGACGAAATCAAGGCGGGCATTCTTGGAATGGCTGTGAATCGGGAATATCCCGTTAAAAGCGGCTTGCAAGCCATTGTTCTTGCGCTGTTCGGGCGGGGTATAGGCCTGCAGAAATGCGGCGAATGATTCCAGTTGAGTGGATAACAGAAATGGAACCGGCAACGCACCGACTCGTTTGGCAAAACTTTTACGGATACGTTTTTTTTCGGTAAAAGAGTAGCTCATATAATCTCCACGTTTGAGGAAAACAAAAATTGCGGTCTTGCGCCATTTGGCGGGACAGCAGAATTAAAAAGTCAGGGGACAGGAAATAATTCGGGATTCCCTGGCCGCTGGTTTCTTAAAGCGGCAAAAGGCTGACGGCAAGCCGCCAGCCTTTACTACGGCAAAAACCTTACTTGATTTCAGCGACAGCGCCAGCTTCCAGCAACTGCTTCAGTGCAGCATCGGCATCAGCCTTGGAAACACCTTCCTTGATATTTTTTGGCGCGCCGTCAACCAAGTCCTTGGCTTCTTTCAAGCCCAGGCCGGTGATGGTGCGAACCGCCTTGATCACGTTAACCTTGTTATCTCCTGGGCCCTTGAGCACCACGGTGAACTCGGTTTGTTCAGCGGCAGCAGCACCCGCAGCAGCACCGGCGGCAGGCCCGGCGACAGCGACAGCGGCAGCGGACACGCCAAATTTTTCTTCCATTTGCTTGATCAGCTCGGATAGCTCCAGCACGGTCATTTTCGCTATCGAATCCATCAAGTCAGCATTAGTTGCAGCCATATCGTTCTCCTTAATTCAGTTAATTCAAAAATATCAAGCGGCAGTCGCGGCTTCGTTCTTGTCGCGGATTGCAGCCAGCGTGCGCACGAACTTTGCAGTCGTCGCATTCATGGTTGCCATCAGGCGGGCAATCAGCTCGTCGCGGCTTGGTGTGGCAGCCAGTACCGCGACCTGCTCCGCGGACATCACGGAACCGCTCATCGCACCGGCCTTGATCACCAGCTTGTCATTGGTTTTGGCAAAATCGAACACCACTTTTGCGGCAGCGACTGCGTCGGCACTCATGCTATACACAAGAGGGCCGACCATTTTTTCAGCCAGCGCTTCAAAAGGGGTTCCTTGTACCGCGCGTCGTGCCAGGGTGTTTTTCAACACATGAAAATACACGCCGGATTTGCGCGCGACAGCACGCAACCGGGTGATATCAGCAACCTGGATGCCGCGGTATTCTGCCAAGACGATAGTTTGGGACAAGGCCACTTGGGCGCTGACTTCCGCTACCACAGCCTGTTTTTCTTGCAGATTGAGACTCAAGTCTTCCTCCAGTTTCCGGGCTGTACTCTCGCGCAGCCCATCGATTACAACAGCGACCTTGAGTCAGGAGAACAACCATTCCTGCTCGCGGGCACACCATCTACGTGGGCCGACGAACAACCGGCATGCAGGGTATTCGTCAATTAAGCCTCGGGCCAACCACGCCCCTGACACCTACGGTCTCGGATGCTGCAGGCACGCCAGCACTCCAAAACTTATGCCAACGGAACAACCCGTCGGCGAATTTGATTCATGCGGCTAGGCGGCCAAACTAGCCTGCTCGATGCGTATCCCCGCACCCATGGTGCTGGAGATCGAAACCTTTTTCAGGTACACCCCCTTGGAAGCGGCCGGCTTGGCCTTGTTCAGTGCGGAAACCAGTGCCAGCAGGTTTTCGCGCAAGGCTTCCGGAGCGAAAGAAGCGCGCCCGATGGTGCACTGCACGATGCCATTCTTGTCCGTGCGATACTGCACCTGACCGGCCTTGGAGTTCCTCACCGCCCCCGCCACGTCTGCGGACACAGTACCCACCTTGGGGTTCGGCATCAAGCCGCGCGGGCCGAGGATCTGGCCCAGCTGACCAACCAGGCGCATTGCATCAGGACTGGCGATCAGCACATCAAAATCCAGATTCCCGCCCTTGATGGACTCTGCCAAGTCTTCAAATCCGACAATGTCGGCACCGGCAGCCTTGGCTTCTTCAGCCTTGGCACCCTGCGCGAACACGGCGACGCGCACCGTCTTGCCTGTTCCCTTCGGCAACACTACCGATCCACGCACCAATTGGTCCGATTTGCGCGCATCGATGCCCAGGTTGATCGCGATGTCTATGGATTCATCGAACTTCGCCACAGCATTTTCCTTGACCAGGCTCAGGGCATCACTCAACGGATACAGTTTGTTGCGGTCAATCTTGGCTGAAATTGCCTTATAACGTTTGGATACCATGTTATACGCCCTCCACGGTGATGCCCATGCTGCGCGCGCTGCCGGCGATAGTTCGCACCGCCGCATCCATATCGGCTGCAGTCAGGTCCGGCATTTTGGTTGTGGCGATCTGCTCTGCCTGCTTGCGAGTCAGCTTGCCAACCTTGTCAGTATGGGGAGTTTTACTGCCTTTTTGCACACCGGCAGCCTTCTTGATCAGAATGCTCGCCGGAGGCGTCTTCATGATGAAGGTGAAGCTCTTGTCCGCGAAAGCGGTGATCACCACCGGAATAGGCAGGCCGGGTTCAACACCCTGGGTTTGCGCGTTGAACGCCTTGCAGAATTCCATGATATTCAGACCGCGCTGACCCAATGCCGGACCTATAGGCGGACTCGGGTTTGCCTTACCGGCAGGTACTTGCAGCTTGATGTAGCCGACGACTTTTTTTGCCACGTTACAACTCCTTGTCAGTGGGTTAAACGCATACCGCTTACTACTCCGGCACGCTCCCCGTTAAAAACACACTACTCTCTTCCACTCAGCCCTGAGTCCTAAAATCTCAGTCCTGTATCTATCAGGCCTTTTCAACCTGGCCGAAATCCAGCTCCACCGGTGTCGAACGACCAAAAATGGTCACCGCCACACGTATTTTATTCTTGTCGTAATTAACATCTTCCACCGAACCATTAAAATCAGTGAAAGGACCTTCCTTGACGCGCACCAACTCACCCACCTCAAACAACACCTTGGGCCTGGGCTTTTCAACACCCGCCTGCATCTGCCGCATGATGTTCTGCACTTCCTTTTCGCTGATCGGCGTTGGCTTCATCGCCGATCCACCCAGGAAACCGGTCACTTTTGCGGTATTTTTCACCAGGTGCCAGCTTTCGTCAGTCATCTCCATCTCGACCAGCACATAGCCCGGGAAAAATTTCCGCTCCGTGATGCTCTTCTGCCCTGACTTAAGCTCCACCACTTCTTCAACCGGAACCAGAATCTGCCCGAATTTATCCTGCATACCGTCACGCTGTATGCGCTCAAGCAGCGCGCGCTGCACGCTTTTCTCAAACTGCGAGTACGTATGGACAACATACCATTGCATAGCCATCACTCACCCCGCCCCATAAGCTTGTTCACCAGCAACAACAGGCCCGCATCCACCGCCCACAGGAACAATGCCATGGTAATGGCGAACGCGATTACCACCGCAGTAGTCTGCAATGTTTCTTTGCGTGTCGGCCAAACCACACGTTTCGCCTCGGCTACAGAATCCCCGGCAAAGGTAAAAAATCGCTTGCCGGACTCACTGGTCCACGCCACGCCCGTGGCCAGCAACAAACCACCCAGCACCGACGCCAGCCTCAGAGCAGGAGCACCGCCTTGCAAGTAATAGTAGCCTGCGATGCCTGCCGCCACCAGCAAAAGGGCAATAACCAACTTAATTTTGTCTGCCATGCGCAATCATTCCAGTTAACAGTTACTTGCCATTTTGGCAGGCCAGGAGGGTTTCGAACCCCCAACCCTCGGTTTTGGAGACCGATACTCTACCAATTGAGCTACTGGCCTAAAATAGTTACCAGCCTTTAGACGCTGACCGTTAGCCGGTTTTTCCCGCCACGCGGAATCCACCCAAACTTACGGCTAACGCCCAATGACCAACGACAGGTTTACTCGATAATCTTTGCAACCACACCCGCACCGACAGTACGACCGCCTTCACGGATGGCGAAGCGCAAGCCCTCTTCCATCGCGATCGGGTTGATCAGGTTGACCGTGATGCTGACGTTGTCG
>JAJZEQ010000192.1 GCA_021851345.1 Pseudomonadota bacterium | reverse complement strand
GGACACGCCGGGGGAAGTTATTGCTTTTGTTCGAGTATGGCGTCCCCGGCGGGATTCGAACCCACGGCCCCAGGATTAGGAATCCTGTGCTCTATCCTGCTGAGCTACGGAGACTTATCAACGACTTAGCGCGAACGTATCTGAACTTTTATACCCCAAAATTCAGCCCTGGTATTCATATGGTATTCAAAAACGGTTAGGTGACGGTAGGCACGACGGTAGCAACACGGTCTCTTTACCCTACCACTGTAGGCGAATCAAAGGTCCAGAAAGCGCCAAACTACCGGATGCACAGCGTTTTCAATGCAGCTCCCCTCGTCCCTCCAATACTTTCCAAGCATGCATATAGTCCCACCAGCAGTATCCGCTGCGCCAATTGGAGGGTCCACGATGGCACACAACTGAATACCAGCCGAATACCAGCCTGCCCGTCACGGGCATGCCTACGTCCTGACCCTCCACATGTTCTTTAAATGTTCCATTTGCGCCGAAACCCCCACATTCCCGCATAGCCTGCCTTAAAAGATGATGTATGGTTAATGCAACGCCTGCGTGATTCGCGTGGGGAAGGCAGGGACGGTGGTAGTGAACGGGCATTCGGAGAAAGTTTCATTCATTTGGTCCGTCGCGGACCTGCTGCGGGGCAGCTACAAGCCTTCCGATTATGGTAAGGTTATCCTGCCATTCATCGTGCTGCGGCGGCTTGATTGCCTCCTGGAGCCATCCAAGCCCAAGGTTCTCGCCGCCCTTGCCAAATTGCCCGCATCAGCAGACCCGGCGATGCGCGAGACGCTGTTGAACCGGGCTGCCGGTCATGGCTTCCATAACTCCTCCCCCTACACCTTCGAGCTGCTGAAAGCCGATGCTGCCGGTATTGAAGCCAACCTGCGCGCCTATATCGCCGGTTTTTCCGAGAGCCTGAGCGAGATATTCATCAAGCGGTTCGAGGTGTTGAACCAGATCGCCAAGCTTGATTCCGCCAACCTGCTTTATCTGGTCGTGTCCAAGTTCACGGAAATCGACCTGCACCCGGACAAGGTGTCCAACCATGCGATGGGATACATCTTCGAGGAGCTGATCCGGAAATTCGCTGAACAATCGAATGAAACTGCCGGTGAGCATTTCACGCCCCGCGAGGTCATCCGATTGATGGTCAACCTGTTGCTGTGCGAGGACAGTGATGCCCTGACCAAACCGGGGGTGATCCGCACCATTTACGACCCGGCGTGTGGCACAGGTGGCATGCTGTCGATTGCCGAGGAATATCTGCGCGAATTGAATAAAACCGCGAAGCTGGTTTCTTTTGGACAGGAGTTGAACCCGGAAAGCTTTGCGATCTGCAAATCTGATCTCATCATCAAGGGGCAAGACCCAACAGGTATCGCCTTTGGCAACTCGTTCAGCGAAGACGGTCATCCCGGTAAAACCTTCGATTATTGCATCTCCAATCCGCCATTTGGCGTGGAATGGAAGAATGTCGAAAAAGAAGTGACGAACGAATATGAGAAGAAGGGCACCGCTGGACGCTTTGGTGCCGGGCTGCCTCGTATTTCGGATGGTTCGCTGCTTTTTGTGCAGCACATGATTTCAAAATTCCACAAGGACAAAAACACGTCGCGGCTTGCCGTCGTGTTGAATGGATCGCCGCTGTTTTCTGGCGGCGCCGGGTCAGGCTAGAGTGAAATACGGCGCTGGATCATCGAGAATGATTGGCTGGAAGCCATCATTGGGCTGCCTGATCAGCTTTTCTACAATACCGGGATCAGTACGTACGTCTGGATCATCACGAGCCAGAAGGCAAAGCATCGCCGTGGCAAAGTGCAATTGATCGATGCAACTGCCATGTTTGAGAAAATGCGGAAGTCGCTGGGCAATAAGCGAAACCTGATCCCTGAGAATGCAATTAAAGAAATCACGCGCATTTTCGGTGACATGAGTGAGAGCGAAGTTTCAAAAATCTTCGACAATGAGGATTTTGGCTACCAGCGCATTACCGTTGAACGTCCGCTGCGGTTGAATTTTGCGATCACACCCGAGCGTATCGAGGTCGTGAAGGCGGCATCTGCGTTCCGTGGACTTGGTGTAAGCAAGAAAAAAGGAGCTGCCGGAGCACAGGAGATAGCCGAGGGGCAAGCTCTACAAACGGCAATACTGAATGTTCTGGTAGGGATGCAAGGACAGCGAGTTTGGCAGAATAGAGATGCTTTTTCAAACCACCTAAAGAAACTTTTACAAAAGTCCGGTCACAAGCTGGCAACACCATTGTTTAACGCCATCGCGGCTGGTTTGTCCGAACGCGATGAGACCGCCGAGCCTTGCGTAAAAGCTGGCGCAACAGAACCTGATGCTGACTTACGAGACACAGAAAATGTGCCGTTAAAGGAAAGTATCCATAGCTATTTCGACCGCGAGGTTTTGCCGCATCTTCCAGATGCTTGGATCGATCAGGACAAGACCCGTCGAGGGTATGAAATCCCGTTCACCCGACACTTTTATAAATTCGACGCACCGCGCCCTTTATCCGAGATTGATGCCGATTTAAGGCGGCTCAGCGCAGAGATACAGGACATGCTGCGAGAGATCGCAGCATGACTCGTCTACCTTACCGCCACTATCAACCAGCGCGAGATATGCGAGTGGGAAGCATTCCAAGTCATTGGAAGGATATTCTACTCCGCCACGCAACAAGATTTGCATATGGCGATAGCCTACCGGACCAAGAGCGATCAGGAGACGAATTTTTCGTTTTTGGGTCTAACGGAGTAGTGGGAACCCATCATTCTGCAAATACGCTGGCGCCTGCAATTGTTATCGGTCGAAAGGGTTCCTTTGGGGCAGTAAATTATACTGAAGTCCCCGCTTTTTGTATCGATACCACATATTTTATTGATAGCCGATATTCCAAACAAAATTTACGATGGCTTTATTTCGCGCTACAAACTCTCGGGTTAGACGAAGTATCCAGAGACACGGGGGTGCCTGGATTGAGTCGGGAAGTAGCCTATTCGTGTCGGATTGCTTTACCGTCATTGTCTGAACAGCACGCAATTGCCACATTCCTTGACCACGAAATAAACAAGATTGACAATCTCATTGCGAAGCAGATTGAGTTTTTAGAGCGGCTCGATGAACACCGCCGCGCCCTGATCACTGAAGCACTTACGCTTGGACTTGATGATAAAGTAGCACTAAGAGCGACCGGCAATCAGTTTATACCGCATGTGCCAATGCATTGGTCACTCGAAAAGCTTAAATTTCTGTTGGCTACCCCACTTGCATATGGCGCAAATGAAGCTGGTGACCAAAATGTTTCGGACGATCCACGGTATGTTCGAATAACTGACATACATGAAGATGGTAACCTCCGTGAGGACACCAGGAGGTCTTTACCGAGTAAAATCGCAGGTCCGTATTTACTTCAAAACGGGGACGTTTTACTTGCTCGAAGTGGTGCGACCGTCGGAAAATCCTTTCTATATCAGTCAAGTTGGGGAACATGTTGTTTTGCAGGATACCTCATTCGTGCCCGTTGTGACCAAGAAAAGATTGCTGCACGGTTATTGTATTATTATCTCTCGTCAGATTGCTACTGGGGATGGGTAAAGGCGATACAGACGCAAGCAACAATACAAAATATTGGGGCTGATCGATATGCGACTCTCCTTGTTCCACGACCGCCACTCAAAGAGCAACGGGAAATCGTTGAACATATAGAACAAAAACTGAGTAAAGTTGAACACCTCCGGCTGAAATGTATTGAGTTGATCTCTGTTTATGGCGAGCGCCGATCTGCCCTGATCACTGCCGCAGTCACGGGTCAGATCGATTGTAGCCAGTTCGGCATCAGCGAGGTAGCTGCCTGATGTCCAGCGCCCCCATCCATACCGAGAACGCATTCGAGACTGCCATTGAAGACAGCCTCATTACTGCGGGCGGCTATTTCAAAGGTGACCCGGCGACGTTCAGCGCCGCACTTGCGCTATCTCCTTCGGTATTGGTTGAGTTTCTGAAAAACAGCCAGCCAGAGCAATGGGCGAGGCTCGCCAAGCTCCACGGCGCAGACATCGATGCCAGAGTGGTTGCACTGATTGCAAAGGAACTTGACCTGCGCGGGACACTGGATGTTCTACGTCAGGGCATCACGGATAATGGCGTAAAACTCAGGCTTGCATTTTTTAAACCTGCATCCGGGCTCAACCCCGAGGCGCGGACACTTTATAAAAAGAACGTGCTGACCGTGACGCGCCAGGTACATTATGCCCTGAAGAACCCCGCCTTGTCGCTGGATTTGGTGCTGTCCGTGAACGGCATACCAGTCGCCACAGCCGAATTAAAGAGCCATTTCACGGCGCAGAATGTCGAGCACGCCAAACGCCAATATCAGAATGACCGCGACCCCACAGAACCGCTCCTGCGCTGGAAGACGCGGGCGCTGGTCCATTTTGCCGTCGATCCAGACTTGGTGTTCATGACCACGAAGCTGGCGGGCAAAGGCACCAGGTTCTTGCCCTTCAATAAAGGGCGCGGAACCGGCGCTGGAAACCCTGATAATCTCCATGGCTACCGCAGCGCGTACCTATGGGAGCAGGTCTGGGCGAAGGATAATTGGCTCGATATCCTCGCGCGGTTCGTTCATGTGGAAAAATCCGCCAAGGGCGCGGACAAGGCGATTGTGTTCCCGCGTTATCACCAATGGGATGCCGTGACGAAGGTGCTGACGCATGTCGGCGCGGTAGGCGTTGGCGATAATTATCTGATCGAGCACAGCGCCGGGTCTGGAAAATCAAACTCCATCGCCTGGCTGGCACACCGGCTTTCTGGTCTGCATGGCGCGGATGATAAGCCTGTTTTTTCGTCGGTGATCGTCATCACCGACCGCCGGGTTCTGGACAAGCAGTTGCAGGACAACATCTACCAGTTCGAGCACAAGCAGGGTGTTGTCGAGAAAATCGACACTGATTCAGGCAAACTGGCGGCGGCACTAAACTCCGGCAAGCCGATCATTATCAGCACCATCCAGAAATTCAGCTTTGTGCTGGGCAAGGTGGCGGCGAATGGCAACCGGCGTTATGCCGTGGTCATTGACGAGGCGCATGGTAGCCAGTCCGGCGAAAGCGCCATCGCGCTGAAGAAGGTGCTGGCAGCGACCAGCTTGGAAAAAGCGGAAGCTGAAGATGCCACCGATGCGGTGGATGAAATCGAGGACGAGGTGCTCAAGGCGATCAAGGATCGTGGACGGCAGCCGAATATC